>JAMDEM010000085.1 GCA_023486985.1 Bacillota bacterium | reverse complement strand
TTTATTTCATTGATAATTCTTTTTAATTCCTTATGAGCGTAACCTGTTCTTTCTAAAATGTTTTCTAACTCCTGTAAAATAGAAAAAGAGATATAAAGTTTAAATCTCCTTTTCAACATCGCTAATTTCAACAGTTTCCTGCATATATCTCCACCGCGAATAGCAGAGATATAAACATTTGTGTCAAATATAACCTTATGCAACTTTCCTTTCCTTGCTCTTTCTCATTCTATGAACAAACTTCGCTGCCTGTTCTGCAACTATGGGAGACAACTCATTTTGTTTGTTAATATCGTCTAACCATTTGAAAAATTCTTCAACTTTTTTTTCATTTGTTCCCTGCAAAAATTCAAGAATATCTTTTCCCAGAAATCTATACTGATTTCCAAATTTTGTAAACCTGATTACGCCTTCTTTTAATTTTCTGCGAAGATTTGTATTGCTCGTTTTTAGAATTCTGCAAACTTCTTCGAAAGTATAAACTGCATTTTCTTTAATCTCAATTGCTTCCAAAATAAGCCCCTCCGTTCCACATAAATTATATAATAAGCAAAAATATAAGTCAATACGAAAAATTAGAATAAAATGACATAAAAATGATTGTTTTTTCCCTTACTCTTTAAAGCATATATTTCCTCTCAATAACTTCCAGCTCATTTATGTCATCAACATTCACGGCTGATTCGGGATAAGGAGAAAGGATTCCCTGAACTTTTTCCCCTAAAAGCTCTGTGGCTTTTGCTTCAAGCCGGGGCACGGAGAGGGTGCCAAAAAGCAAGCCTGTAATCGTTTTAAAACCCAAAAGTCCTGCTACCTGCCAGGGCTTTTTTCGCATTTCAGTCACTCTTTCAAGAAGATTTGCCGTATCATTTAAAATTGACGGGGAAACTAGAATCAAGCTTCCTCCGCAAAAAAATCCTTCCTTAAGCTTCACATATGTGTGTCGCACTTCAGGAAACTTTGCAACAGATGTGTTTTTCTCAACATAAGAATAACAAAGTGCCGAAGCATCATCGCATTTCGAGATAAAATCTTCAATTGATTCTCTGGAAACTAAAGGGGAGTCGCAGGTTACAACCAGAATTTTTTCCGGTACCGGATCAAAAGATGAGATTCCATTTTTCAAACTTTCAATAATATTTTTCCCTGAAGGGGCAACAAAATTTATTTTTCCTGAAAGTTCATCCGGAAGTTCTCCGCCGGGGATAGCAATAGCTATTTTATCAACAGAAGAAATGGACGAAAGGGTATCAAGGACATATTCAACCATCATTCTTCCGTTTAAAGGAATGAAGGCTTTGCTGGATACGTTGAATTTTTCCCGCAGGCTTTCTTCCACTATGCCGCCTGCAAGAACAAGGGCGGAAATTTGCATATTATATTCTCCTTTGCCCCCTCACCTGACCTCTCCCCGGGGGAGAGGTAGAATTGTGGCATTGATTCGGAGCTTCGCTCCAAATCAATTGCCCACATTATTGTCAATCTGTGCCCTCACCCTAACCAACGACCGAATCAAAGGCGAGATTGCCACGCTTCCCTCCGGGAGCTCGCAATGACAGAATAACCGCACAATGACCCTATACTGTTTTTGTTACAAAAATTTTTCCTTCCACTTTACCTTTTAAAATTTTTGCGGCACTCTTTGCAGATGACTCACCTTGAAATACTCCAAAAACAGAAGAGCCGCTGCCGCTCATAAGAGCGCCGGCCGCCCCTGCAGAGACAATTTCTTCTTTTATCTTTTTTAATTCGGGATAATTTTTAAAAATCACATGTTCAAAATCATTATAAAGCTCCCCGCCAATCCCATCCGTATCGCCTTCATTCAGGGCGTGGTACATCGGATGAATATGAACCTTCCTGCTCTTTCCGGGATGCTTATCCCATTCTTTATAAGCCCAGGCGGTTGATATGGAAAAACCCGGCATTACGATGACAAGCCAGACCGGCTTGGAAGGCTGAAAAAAGAAAAGGTGGTCACCTCTGCCTCTTGCCAGAGCTGTTCCGCCACAAAGGTTAAAAGGCACATCAGCGCCAAGTTCTGCAGCTAAATTATGAAGTCTTGATTTATCAATGCCAAGCTCCCACAGGTTGTTGAGAGAAAGAAGCGTTACTGCGGCATCGGCAGACCCTCCGCCAAGCCCTGCGCCCACCGGAATGTTCTTATCCAATAATATCCTTGCGCCTTTCTTTATCTTTGACTCTTCCAGCAAAAGATTTGCAGCTTTATAAACCAGATTCTCCGGACCACGGGGAACTTCCGATGAAGAGCACAAAAATTCAACGCCTTTATCTTTTAACTGAAAAGTAAGATTATCGGAGAGTTCAACAGATTGCAGGATTGTCTCCACTTCATGATAGCCGGAGGGGAGAAGCCTTCCGATTTGAAGAACAGGATTTATCTTTGCCCGCGCCAGCGCCTTAACTTCAGACAAATCATTTCACCTTTTCAAGAATAATCATATCCGTTTCTGTTTTTGCCGCTGATATTAAAAGTACTTTAAAATCTTTATAATCAGCAACCGGTATCAAAGACTCGTCAATTCTTAGGCTTGAATCCATAACAAGATTTTTTCCAGCGCTTGAAAATTTCAAATTATAGCTTCCTGCTTTATTCAAAATGCTTACATTTGCAGGAAGAGCTTTTACTTTAAATCCTTCCGGGATAAGAATTTCCACATGGTAATCTTTCTGCATGTTCCCTATGATAACAGGATACAGCCTCTCAGCCGGGCTTTTGCTGAAAAGCATTAATAGACCCTGATTGATGAAAACCGGCACCCTGAAAACTGAAAAGTGTTCCACCGATTTTGAATACATGGGATAAAAGAATGAAAAACTCATGCTTAACGGTGCATTAAGGTCTGCAATTTCCGAGATACCATAAGATTCCGGCTGGGCATCAACAAAGCTTGCGCCGATCCACTTTTCAATAAAATATTTAATTTCCATGGGATTGCTGATATTTAAGAAAGACCTGCCGAGTGCGCCGTTAAAGCCGTACATGTTAACCCGAACTTCTTCTCTTAAATTGCCTTTTTCATCTATAGCTGCATTAATTTTTATTTCCTGACGGTTTGAATAAGCCGGAAGTCCCGGAGTCCTGATAAACTTGCCTCTCCCATCATCCAGCACAAAAGATTCTCTTCCCTGCACGGAAGGCGGCAGGTCCTCAAATGAAGTTGTTCTCGTTGTGGTATCTGCCCACACCGCATTTTTATCAAAAGGGATAAAAACAATCACATGGTCGAATTGAGAAGGAATAGGGATATCTTTATTGACATTACCGTTGGAAAGAGTGCTTACCAGCGCAGGGTACGCCTTTATGCCTGCGGCTTTCAGCATTGATACAAAAAGAACAGCCTGGTCCTGAGAATCGCCGTATTTGCGTTTTAAAACTTCTGCGGCAGTCAGAGGCTTGTATCCGTCAATGCCGAGAGGCAGACCTACATAAAGAATGTTTTTTGAAATATAGTTATAGATTGCCCTGGCTTTATCCTTATCGGAACTTTTTCCCCTGATAACTTTTCCAACTTCCCGCTTGACGGTGCCGTCAACTTTTGTTTTTGAATCAAAAATCTGCCCGTACCACGAAGCCACTTCCTGCCATGAATTAATATCTGTAGCCATTATCCTGGCACTTATATCGTTTAAAGGCGGCATGGCAGGCTCAACAGGGATTTCAGGCTGGAGACCCGCTTTCCAGTAGTACTCAGAAAAACCGGCTTTTTTTGAAATGACCGGCTTTACATTTTCAAGCCCCTGAAAAGCATATTTTACTTTTATTTTTTCCGGAACTTTCAAAAGAAAAGTTGACTCCAGTATCGGAAAGAAACTCTCTGCATAAGTTGATGCCCAGAAACACCCTTTCATTCTCTGCTTTTTTTGATGAACTTTAAAGGTATATTCAATAACCTGGTCTTTTTCCAGCTTTCCGAAATTTATTGATTTTATTCTCATATCGGAATAGCCCGGAAAAGAGCCCAGGAATATGGAAGACCGGTCAGAGAATGCATCAGGAGAAAGACTTTTTTCTGTTCCGTCGCTTAAGAATATTTTTGCCCCTGCAACTTCAACATATTCATAGGAGGGGGAATAAGGAATATCCGCTGTGCTGTAATACTTTGCTCCTGTCTCATCAAGAATTTTAACCGCTTCATGAATCTCAAGAACTGCAGTTAAATCAGGGTTCACGCTGTATTTAACATCATTGGCAAAAATTAAGGCTCCGGAATTAGGAAAGCTTTCACTGCCGGGTGTATTCTTCCAGTTTGTAGAAAAAGAAATTCCTGCAGTTAAAAAAATTATTGACAGAGTTAAAATTAAAAAGAAGATTTTTCTCATGCCAGAGTTCCTCCTTTTAGAGCAAACATTCTCAAAACAGTTTCTTTGGTTATAAGGAAAAATCCTCTGTCTAACTGATGCAACAGGTTATAAACTGCCACTGGCAAAGCCAGTGCTGTCCGCTGGATATACTGCGATACAAAAAGGAATTTGTTTTTTATGAAGAAATAAACAGAGTATGAATTTTTTAATTATATTCTGTGCAAAATATCTGCTCTTTGTTTCTGTTGTTATTGCCGGCGCCAGTTTTCTTTTTGCCGGCAAAGCCATAAAGATGAGAACAATCTGGCTGGGTGCCACAGCATCTCTTATCGCACTGATAATCACAGAAATATCTGCCCGTTTCATCTATGATGCTAGACCCTTTGTTGTCAAGAACATCCAGCCATTGATTCAACATCCTGCAGATAATGGGTTCCCCTCCGACCATACGCTTGCAGCGGCATTGATTGCATTCATTGTCTTTACTTACAATAAGAAAATGGGCTCAATTCTAGTAATCCTGGCTTTTTTAACCGGTGCTTCAAGAGTCCTGGCTCTGGTGCACCATCCGCTTGATATAATTGGCAGCTTTTTAATTGCTTTATCTTCTACTTTGGTTTCGTACTACGCTTTAAAAGTATCTGCCGGAAGAAAGACAGAAGTATAGAATGACCCCTCACCCATCCATCTCCCTCTGGGAGAGGGAATACAAGTTCTCTCTACCCATTGGGAAGAGAAGATAAGTTCATATCAACAGACATGAAGCAAAATGGTCTTTTTCTATTTTTTCGAATTTCGGAACTTCCTGCGAACACCTTTCTTCTGCCATGAAACAACGGGTGTGGAAAGGGCAGCCGGAAGGTATATGAGCAGGGCTTGGAATGTCTCCCTTTAAAATTATCCTTTCCCTGCTTCTTGCTTTCGACGGGTCTGGAACGGGCACTGCCGAAAGCAGCGCCCTTGTGTAGGGATGAAGCGGCTCTTTGAAAAGATCGCTTCCCTGCGCCATCTCAACAATTTTCCCAAGATACATTACCGCCACCTTGTCGCTTATGTGCTTTACCACTCCGAGATCATGGGATATAAAAAGAAAACTTAATGAAAACCTCTGCTGGATATCCTTAAGAAGATTTATTACCTGCGCCTGAACAGAAACATCAAGGGCTGAAACCGGCTCATCTGCCACGATAAATTTTGGATTAACCGCCAGCGCCCTTGCTATGCCGATTCTCTGACATTGTCCCCCGCTGAATTCATGGGGATACCGGCTCGCAAAAAATGGGCTTAACCCCACCATCTGCAAAAGTTCACTCACCCTTTTTTCTTTAGCTTTTCCGCGGGCAATGCCGTGAAGTTCTAATGGCTCGCCGATAATATCACTAACCGTCATACAGGGATTAAGAGATGATAAAGGGTCCTGAAAAATTATCTGCATGGATTTACGAATTTTTCTCATTCTTTTGCCGTTTAAGCTTCCAAGGCTGGTTCCCTCAAAAATGACTTCTCCGGCGGTGGGTTTTAATAATTGCAAAATCAGCCTTCCGGTTGTTGTTTTTCCGCAGCCGCTTTCGCCGACAAGAGATAAAGTCTCCCCTGCTGACAGCTCAAAGCTTACATCATCAACGGCTTTGATGGCGCCGAAATATTTTTTCAAATTTTTAACTTCAAGAAGTTTCATAATCCTAACCCTTAACTCCCCCTTGCCCCCTCTTTAACAAAGAGGGGGACCGTTGTCCCTCCCCTTAATTAAGGGGAGGTCAGGTGGAGTTATGTTTTTACATATACCTTATAGCATCTTACAAAATGACCTTCGTTCAGTCTGACAACCGGCGGAGATTCAGCTTTGCAGACATCCATCACATAAGGACATCTGTCTTTAAATATACAGCCAACTACCGGCTCCGTTACAACCGGCGGACTGCCTTCAATGGAAGTAAGACTCTCTTTTCCTTCTTCATCTATTTTGGGTATGGAGGCAAGAAGCCCGGCTGTATAAGGATGCTTCGGCTCATTAAAAATTTCAAGAATCTTTCCCCATTCAACAAAAATTCCGCCGTACATGACATAAACATGGTTGCAAATTTCAGCCACTATTCCAAGATTATGAGTTATTAAAATTATAGAAGTGCCGAATTCTTTCAGCACGCTTCTCATAAGCTCCAGTATCTGGGCCTGTATGGAAACATCTAAAGCAGTGGTTGGCTCATCGGCAATAAGCACTGCAGGATTGCATGCAAGTGCCATGGCAATCATCACGCGCTGGCGCATGCCGCCGCTGAATTGATGGGGATAATCATAAAATCTTTTTCCGGCGTCGGGGATTTTTACTGTCTCCAGAAGTTTAACCGCCCTTTTCCCTGCCCCTTCTTTTGTTATATCCTGATGAGCAAGTAATGCTTCTGAAACCTGTTCCCCTATTGTGATAACAGGATTAAGAGCTGTCATGGGGTCCTGGAAAATCATGGAGATTTTGCTTCCCCTGATGTTACGCATTTGATATTCCTTAAGCTTAAGAAGGTCATTGCCTTCAAGCAATATCTCGCCGTCCATGATTTTTCCGGGGGGAGGCACAAGCCTTAATATGGAAAGGGAAGTTACGCTTTTTCCTGAACCGGATTCGCCCACAATTCCCACAACCGAGCGGTAATCAAGAGTAAAATCAACGCCGTCAACGGCGCGAATTACGCCTTCATCAGTGTGAAAATATGTTTTTAAATTTTTTACCTTTAGGAGAGGCTCCAAATTTTTTCCCTTCTTTAACCTCTTGCTTCCGCACGCTGGGGTATTTTATCAAGGGCTGAAGCAATATCTTCCACCAGGTCATCGCCGTTTTCTATACCCACAGAAATTCTGATAAGGCCGTCAGAGATTCCCAGCTCTTCCCTTCTTTCCTTGGGCAGGGATGCGTGAGTCATTATTGCCGGATGCTCTATTAATGATTCAACACCGCCCAGGCTTTCGGCAAGAGTAAAAAGTTTTGTATTTCTCAATACAGTCCTGGCATCCTCAAGCCCTCCCTTGATAACAAAGGTAATCATGCCGCCAAAGCCTGTCATCTGCTTCTTTGCAAGTTCATGCTGGGGATGGCTTGAAAGCCCCGGGTAAACAACCTTTGATACTTTAGGATGTCCTCCAAGGAATTTTGCAATTTTCATTGCATTTGCCTCATGGTCTCTCATGCGGCAGGAAAGAGTCTTCATACCTCTTAAAACAAGCCAGCAGTCAAAGGGTCCCGGAATTGCACCCACAGCATTTTGATGAAATTTGAGAACTTCATAAATTTTTTCATCACTTGTAACAACGGCGCCGCTCACCACATCGCTGTGTCCGCCGAGATACTTGGTGCAGCTGTGAGCAACTATATCGGTTCCTAAAGAAAGCGGCTTTTGAAAGTACGGTGTCATGAAAGTGTTATCAACGACAGAAATTATATTTTTTGATTTTGCCCATGAAGCGATTTGTTCTATATCGCAGAGTTTAAGCATGGGATTCGTTGGAGTTTCAATCCATATCATTTTTGTATTTGGCTTGGTGCTTTTTTTAATTAAATTGAGCTGCGTCGTGTCAACAAAATCAAATTCGAGACCGTATCTTGCGTTTACGCTTGCAAAGAGCCTGTAGGTTCCGCCGTAAACATCATCAGATACGATGACATGATCCCCGGGAGAAAGAAGATACATGCAGGCAATTCTTGAAATTTTTAATGAGCCGAATCCCAGTCCGTATTTCCCGCCTTCCAAAGATGCAAGACATTCTTCAAAGGCTTTCCTGGTGGGATTGTCCGTGCGGGAATACTCATAGCCTCTTGCTTTTCCCACATCTTCCTGAGCGTAAGTGGAAGTTTGAAATATGGGCACCACCACCGCCCCGGTAACCGGCTCCGGCTTCTGCCCCGCATGGATGGCAAGCGTCTCAAATCTGAATTCTTTCATTATTACATCACTCCTTAATATTACTCCCTCTACCTATTGGAGAGAGAGAACGCAGCTTAATTTATTTCCACTCCCATTCCTCGCAATTCCATGTTATCTCGCCGAATCCCCTGGGTTTCCATCCATACAGGTTCTGCTTGCAGACGCTTGATTCAAGCTCAAAAAACAAGGGGAAAAAGGGCAGTTCTTCGGCAAAAATTTTCTGCTGTTTTTCAAGGAGTGCCTTTGCAGGCTCTTCGTCAAAGGTATTATCAAGCTCCCGGCAGAGAGCTTCATTGTCTTCGTTTTTCCAGCCTGTAATGTTCTCCCCCTTCCACCTGTTTTTCTCAGCCGGGATATGAGCTTTTGAAAAAATATTTGACACTCTCATCCACGGCGTTATCTCGTATGTGTAGATAGCTACCTGTGGAAAATCTCTTCTTTTGCAGGCATTTAATAAAAACCCTTCATCTTTGCCTTCTAAGGAAAGATCCACATTAAGGGATGCCCATGATTCTCTTAAAAATTCCGCAATTTTTTTACTGAAAGGATCGGATTTTGAATACCAGATACTTATAACAAGGTGCTTCCCGTTTTTCTCGAGAGCCCCGAGAGAGCCAACCTTCCAGCCTGCTTCCTTTAAAATATTTTGAATCTCCGCCGCAGACTTTCTTTCTCCTTTGAGAACAGGAGAAAAAGCAGGGTGCTGTTCAGGAAGCCAGCTTTCCGCTGCAATACCTTCTCCCTTATAGATTTCCTTTGCCATTGTTTCCCTGTCTATCGCATAAAAAAGAGCCTGGCGCACTCTTTTATCTTTCATTACCGGATCGTTAAGATTAATCGCAGCGCACCATAAACGGGAGCCTTCGGTGAAGTGAACCACAAAATTTTGATTTGATTCTTTTAGATTCTTGCAGAATTGAAAAGGCAGATGCTCCGCGGCGGTAATCTCTCCTTTGGATATCTTGTCGAGAAGTTCCTCTTCCTTTTCAAAAATTCTTACAGTTATCTTCTTTATCTGGGGATTGACAAGAGTATAGTTGGGATTTGCTTCAAGCACTATTTCATCTTTATTATAATCTACAACAGAATATGGACCGTTGCCCACTGGTTTTTCATTTAAGTAAGAGTTTTCAAATGCCGCAGAGCTTCTTGAAACCAATCTTTCCATTATGCTTTTGGGAAGAGCCACAAATTCAGCCGGATTGCCGAAATAACCCTTTTTCCACCTTATTGTTATCGCACCCTGTCCCGGTGCTAATATCTGGCTTATTACATTGTAAATCGGGTTACGCTTGCCAGCCCATTGAGGATTGGAGGCAATCTGAAAGGTAAAAAGAAAATCAATCGGCTGAAGGTCCTTGCCGTCTGCCCATTTTAAGTTTTTCCTGAGGAGGATAGCCATCTGAAGCCTGCCGTCGCCCATTAATTCAAGAGTTCTCTCTTTTTGAGATGGGTTCTCGGAGGCGAGAACCGGCTTTAATTTCCAGTTTTCGTCATAGGTAAGAAGCCCTCTGAAAATAAAACCTGTCACTTCACGGGAAGTAAAGCTTTTTGCAAATACAGGATTCAGACTGTCCGCAGTTCCCACAACCCCAAATGTTATCGCGGGACCCGCCGCGCCTTTTCGCCCGCATGACGAGATAATAAGACAAACGGAAATTATTACAAGAACTATTGCCGGAAGAAAGACTTTTTTTATCATAAACTTCCTCCTCAAACTGCAGATAGAAATTCTCTTTCTCTAAAATAACAAATGCCTCCTGCATTAATTTGCAAAAGGCATTTAAAACTTTTATAACCAAATTTTGAGATTGCTTCGCCGCCGCTTACACTTATCTGAATCCAAAGAAAGAAATCAGCAAAGATATTACCACGAACCCCACAGCAAGATAAGTTGTAAGCCGGTTTAACTGCTCCTCCATGCCCATCTTGCCTTTAAAAATGCTCTGCGTTGAACCGCCGATGGTGCCCGTAAGCCCCTCGCTCTTCGTAGTCTGGAGAAGAACTGCAACTACCAGTCCTGCGCAAACCAGGAAATATACAAGCAGGAACACATAATGAAAAAGTCCCTGGGATCCTGAACTAACAGGATACGAAATGGGGGACGGGCTGACCTGCGGTGCGGGAATAATGGGAGTCTGCACAGGAGTAGCCAGAGGCGCCGGGCTGCCTGCAGGTGATGCAGGAGACATAGGACCTCCTGTATTAACCCCTGCCTGGGCAAACCATAAAATTGCATTAATAACCGTGTTGAAAAACATCCAATCACTCCTTAATTTTCCGCTTCGCTATCGTCAAGCTATCCGCTTGACTAACATTGCGGAGATCAGGGTTTTACAGAAACTTCTAAACTCCAATCCGCTCGTTAAGAAGTTTCAGAAAAACCCGTGCTTTTGCTCCGCAAACCCTCCTTAATCAGTCGGGACGCACCCTGAAATCAAGTTTTATTATTTTGCATCCGGAAGCACGCTGTCTTGCTGCGTGATATCATACTGCAAAACAAGCTTGCTTATTCTATCATAGATTCTTAGAATATACAATATCATAAATAGGATAGCTTCGCTACCGCCCGCAATGACCTGCCCGTTCGGGGAACGGGCGCTACATCATATCAAGAAACTGGTACTTGCTTGTTAGGGAAACGGGCACTACATAATGACTGACCACTTCATAGTCGTTACGCGGAGCAGCGCCGGGTACCCGCCTCAAAGCGGCGGGTGAGCAATTTCCCCAACAATCAAAGATACTTCCGTCATCTCTTCCGGTTTTGGAATTCCCATTAAATCTAAAATCGTGGGCGCTATATTTGCAAGAATTCCCTTCTTTAACTCTTTCTTATCTTTCGACACAAGAATAAAAGGCACAGGATTGCAGGTATGGGCGGTATGAGGCTGGCCTGTTTTATGGTCGAGCTCCTGCTCGGAATTGCCGTGGTCGGAAATAACGAGAGCCGTCATATTCTGTTCCTGCAGGGCGCTTATAACTTCGCCCAGGCATGAATCCACTGCCTCAAGCGCCTTTACTGTTGCATCAATTTTACCCGTATGCCCCACCATGTCAGGATTGGCAAAGTTTAAAACAATTAAATCATAAACTCCCGATTTAATTCTTTCAATCACTGCATCTTTCACGCCGTAACAGCTCATTTCCGGCTGAAGGTCATAAGTGGCAACCTTTGGCGACTGTATTAAAACCCTGTCCTCTCCGGGAAACGGCTCTTCCCTGCCGCCGCTGAAAAAATATGTCACATGAGCATATTTCTCTGTCTCGGCAATTCTTAATTGTTTCAAGCCGGCTTTGCTTACCACTTTGCCCAGGGTATTTTCAAGTAACTCCGCAGGATAAGCAACCTCAACGGGGAGTCCTTCTTCATATTCAGTCATGGTTGACATGAAAATATCAAGTTTCTTTCCCCTGTCAAAACCGTTAAAATCATCAACCGTTAAAGCCCTTGTAAGCTGTCTTGCCCGGTCGGGCCTGAAATTAAAATGTATGACGCTGTCCCCGTCTTTTAAAAGAACCCGTTCGCCGTTTCCGTTTATCACCGTGGGCAGAACAAATTCATCATCTTTATTTTTTTCGTAGGACTGCAAAACTGCTTCCCGTGCTGAAGCCGCTTTTTCCCCTTCCCCTGAAACCATTGCCCTGTATGCTTTTTCCACGCGCTCCCAGCGCTTGTCCCTGTCCATGCCGTAATATCTTCCGCCAACTGTTGCAAAAAAACCAAGCCCCAGCTCAGCCATTTTTTTCTCAACTTTTTCCACGAATTCCAGGGCGCTCCGGGGAGGCGTATCCCTTCCGTCAAGAAGAGCATGAAGAGCAAGTTTTTTTACTCCCTTTTTCCTTGCAAGCTCAAGGAGAGCCGATAAATGATCCATTGAGCTGTGAACGCCGCCGGGGGAAACAAGGCCTACTAAATGCAGGACGCCGCCATTCTTAGAAGAAAAATCAACGGCATCAAGAAATGCCTTATTGGCAAAAAAATCTCGCTCTTCAATGGATTTATCTATCCTTGTGATATCCTGATAAACAATATGACCTGCACCGCTCTTGAGGCATCAGGCAAGGCTGTGGGCCTTCCGGCAGGGCAGATGGGAAATTCAGAAGTAGGCCATCTCAATATCGGTGCAGGTCATATTGTTTATCAGGATATCACAAGGATAGATAAATCCATTGAAGAGCGAGATTTTTTTGCCAATAAGGCA
>JAMDEM010000062.1 GCA_023486985.1 Bacillota bacterium | reverse complement strand
TACCGATAAAAACTCAAGCGATTCAACTCCCCCTGCTTTCACCTTGACTGTTCTTTCTATATTTAAAGGGAAAGTATCACCCGTTAACTTAAGATTCACATCAATATCCTTTGCAGTGCTGTTATGGATGTGACACCTTATTGTTGACTTATCACCTTTCACGAGAAACACAGGAGTATCCAGGCGAAGATAAAAATCTTTCCTTACGATTTTCTTTAAGACATTTCTGCCAACCTTCGTGTCATCGGTAATACCGATTGCCGTCAGACGCCAGGTGGTAAGATTGTCAGGATAATCGAATTCAAGAGCCGCCTTGCCATTTTTATCGGTAATAATATACGGATTCCAGTATGCAGTATCAAGGAATTTTCTGCGAATTTTAACCTTCTCGCCGACATTCTGGTATGCCCCTGCATTGTAATATATGCTTTCAGAATATAATGTGGCAACTTCGTTTTCACGGTAGCCCCAGAAGAACCTTCTTATAGGCTGGGACATATCAGAAGCTATAGCATAAATTGATTCATCAACAATGGCAAGTGAAACTTCAGACGGTACCGCCTGGTCCTTGAAATCCGCAGTTTCAATTTGAACATTGCATTTTTCACCAGGCGCATAAACATCCTTATAAGTTGAAATTTTAACTTTAAGAAACTTTTCTTCATTCCTGATAGGCAGTTCCAGCGCCGATGATTCCCTGTTAACCCCGTTCAAAAGCACCACCTTGAAATGGAGCGTGGGATAATACTCTTTTTTAACCGGTATTTTAAGCATGGTTATATTGGAATTCAATTGAAACATCCGGTATTCATGGATTTTTTCACCTTCTATGGTTAACAGAACATATCCCCGCCTGTATTTTGAAACCAGCAGAATTTTTGCAGTTTCTCCAACCCGGTAAAATTTACTATCCTGCTTGAGCGACAAAACCGGATATTTTTCTTTTTTCATATTAACTTTTTTTATGTTTTTAGAATCAAATATTTCAATTGAAGCATCTGCCAGAACTTTAACAGGAGATTGTTCGGAAGATATAACCCTGATTGTTAAATATCCCGGAGTTGAAGCGGTAAATTTTACCTTTGCATTGCCATCTGTATCAGCAGTAAACGGCTTGTAGTCATATGAAACAAACATATACTTTTGTTCTTTTTTATTCCAGACTTCATGCCCCAGGTAAGCAGTGCCGTTTAGCTGTACAGGCTGTCCGTCAAATTTTCTGGCGCGGATTTTAGCATTTATTGTTTGCTTCAATTCATAAACATAGTTGTCAGAAGATACAGTTAAAAAATACGGCGCACGAGTTACCAGAACAGGGAAGGACTTTTCAATAGTTTTATTTGAAATATCGGTGACTTTAACCTTTACATCATAAGTCCTGTCGTATCCCAATTTATCAGTGGGAATTTCAATTAAAGCCTGTCCCTTTTCGTCAAGTTTTCCGCTGCCCTTTTCAACAAAGGTTCCCTGCGCAAATGAAGATGAAGAGCCGGCTGAAACAAGTCCCGGCTCATCCCAGTAAGTATCTTTTTTATCTTCAGAATCATAATCCGGTAATTGAAATTCTTTTTGATACACGCTGTATTCATAGGCAGCAGCTTTTAAAGAATCGCCCAGATAGTATTTTGCATCTATCTGCGCCTGAATTTTTTGACCCTCGATAAAAAATCTGTTTAGAGGATTAACTTCCATCTCAAATTCAGGTTTTTTATACTCTTCAACTTGAAAGTTACAATAGTGAAGTTTTCCCCCTGCCTCAAAAGAAATAGTATAAGTTCCTAGAGCCGGTTCATTGCCCAGGGTGAAATTGCCGGAAATTGAGCCATGCTCATCAGCAACTTTGTCCTGTAAAAAAATCTCGGAACCAAATGAATCTGTCACTATAACTTTAACAGGTATGGCGGGAGAGTTGGAATATTCTCTTTCCCCTTCATTAATTTTTCTTATTACAGCCTTGTAATTAATCGTATGATTTGGCCGATAAATCGGGCGGTCTGTGTATGCGTAAACCTTATAAAAATTATCGCTTTCCACAATCCTGTCATAAATTTCAGCATAAGAATCATTTTTTCTGCCAACAATTCTTAAATCATAATCTCCGGAAGGAAGTGATACTTTAAAAAGCCCGCTTTTATCAGTTTTACCGTGAACAGCAACCTTATTTGACGAATAAACATTTATATCCACACCCTCGGCGGGCTTTGATTTTACAACATCAAAGGCTAAAATTAAACTCTGCCCTTTTTCAACCTTGGCAACCAGGCACAGTTTGGTAACGACTACAATAACTGAGTTTTTGTATTTTCCGCTTACAGCCGTAACAAAATAGATACCCTCTTTTACGGGAGGAAGCAAAATCGTCCTTTCAGTGTTAGCATCTATGTTTTTAAATTGTTTAACAACTGTATTAACAGGTTTGCCAAGCTTTAAAAGGAGTATATCCTCTTTTCTTCCGGGCAGGTAATTAAGTCTGTATATATTGACCGCCACTTTGGGCAAGCCCCTGCCGTAAAGCGTAATAGACGGCTTATTGCCTGGAGCAATCCATATAGTTTCAGAAGGAGATATACAATAACCGGGATTGAAGACGAATAACAAAAAAAAGATGACAAGGGCGGAAATTTTTCTCATTTTTCTTTCTCCTTAGGGTTTTCTGTAAAACGAACGCAATCTATCCTGAACATTTCAAAGCTTTCATTCCCGTTTATCCGAGCTCTTTTCAAAGCCCATTGAAGCTGTTTTCCGGCATTCGGCGCTTCAAGAGGAAGTATGACGCCGTTCCGGCTGCCTGAACTTACCAGAAGTCCGTATCTTTTTGGATTCAATTCATTCTGATAAAAAACCTGTTCAATGCCGAAAACTATGCAAACAGTAATTCTAACCTTATCAATCTCATCTTTTTTTATGGGAGGGTACCTTGTATCTCTGGAGCATGCGCGAATGGAATTATTAATTATTTCTTCTGCTGCCGCCGAATATTTTGGATGGATAGTTCCCTGACAGCCACGGACACCATGATTTTTCTCTATACTGATAAATACCCCGAACTGCTGAAACAAGGGGGAAGGCAAATTCGCAGGTATCTCAATTTTTCTGCCATTCTCAATCCATTCAGTCATGGCTTTCCGGGAAAGCTTAAGACACTCTTTTTGGATTACAGGGGTATTAAAGATGAGTTTATTTTCTGAATCAGCAATTAGCGGATTAGACGTAATAATTAAAAATAAATATAAAAAGATAATTTTTTTCATAAAAATGTATTTCTTTTACAGATCCAGATACTCTCCGGTAAAAACTTCCCGGCAGGAACCGCGCATGTAAATTTGTTTATCATCTTCCCAGCGGATTTTAAGAACCCCTCCCGGCAAATCAACCTGAACATTCCGGTCGCATCTTCCCGTCTCAACTCCCGCTGCCACTGCGGCACATGCTCCGGTACCGCAGGCAAGGGTTTCTCCCACGCCTCTTTCCCAAACCCTCATCTCCAGACGGTTTCTGGAAACAACCTGCACAAATTCAACATTGGTCTTGTTAGGAAAAAGATGGTGCTTTTCTATCAGGGGCCCGAAAACATTTGCCGGAACGTCGCTTAAATAATCAACAAAAACCACGCAGTGGGGGTTACCCATGGAGAGGCAAGTAAGCTTGAAAGATTCCCTGCCTATTTTCACCTCTTCATTTATCAGTTTGGATGAGGGATGCCCATGAACCGGGATGTACTTGCAAAGAAAATTCGGCTCTCCCATGTCAACTTCAACTTCCATAATTTTGCCGTTCTTCTTAAAAAGTTTTGGCTTTAGAATTCCAGCCAGTGTCTCTACAGTAAATTCATCTTTATGAATAATCTTTTTTTCATACACATACTTGGCAAAGCACCTTATGCCGTTCCCGCACATTTCTGCTTCAGAGCCGTCGGCATTAAAAACTCTCATCCTGGTCTCTGCACTCTTTGATGGAAGAACCAGGATAAGCCCGTCAGCGCCGATGCCAAAATGCCTGTCGCAGAGAACTCTTGAGATTTCCGGCAAATTTTTACCTTCCAGCAACTTGCCGTCAACTAAAATAAAATCGTTTCCCAGCCCTTCCATCTTTGCAAACTGCATTTAAATCACCACTTTACAGCAATTTTAATCGAAGTAAGATTCTTAGTTTCACTGTCTCAGGATGACAAATTAAAAGGAGGCACAAAAATGCCTCCTGATATTGTTAAAAATTAATATTCCTGCCGGCCCTCACCACAGGTAACTTCTTTAATATTTCCTCCATCAGTCAGCCCCTCCGTTATTCCCTGGCAGCTGTCTGAGCTACCTCCTTGAAAGCTTCACCGAGGAAATTGTGGTTGACTGCTTTTACAGGATTGATTGTCGTCACAGCGTGTTTGTAAATCAGCTGCAGCTTGCCGTCGGTATTTTCAAGGAAAATCGTGAAATTATCAAAGCCCTTTACCGTGCCTTTCAACTGAAAGCCGTTAACAAGGTAAACTACCACTCCCACATTTTCCTTTTTAACCTGGGCTAAAAAAGCATCCTGCATATTAAGTTGCAAAGGAATCCCTCCTTTATCATTTGATATTTTCGTCAACAATTTCTTTAATCCTTTTTACTGCCTCCTCAATACCGGAAAATTTATCAAGATCCACCCAGATTATTTCTTTATCAGCCCTGAACCAGGTAATCTGTCTTTTAGCATAATTCCTTGTATCCTTCTGAAACCGCGCAATAGCTTCATCCAGCGAAATTTTTCCCTGGAAGTACGGAATGAATTCATGATAGCCCATTACTTTCATTTCCATTAGAGAATTTTCATAGCCCATATCAAGCACTTTTTTTACTTCCTCAACAAGGCCCTTTTCAACCATCTTCAAAACCCGGTCATTGATTTTTTGGTAAAGCCTTTTCCTGTCCATACTGAGGCATATCTTCAAAATCCTTGCATTTAACGGATTGACTTCCTTGAAAGTATAAGATGAAAGAGGCTTGCCGGTAAACTGATAAACCTCAAGTGCTCTGATTATTCTTCTTGCATCGTTGGGATGAATTTTTCCTGCAGATTCTGCATCCACTTCTGCAAGTCTTTGATGAAGATGCAAAGTGCCCTGCTTTTTCACTTCTTCCGAACATTTCTCCCGGAAATCTTTCTGCGGAGGCGCGAAGGGAAGCTCATAGCCTTCGGTTACAGCTTTTATATAAAGGCCTGTACCGCCCACCATTAAAGCAATCCTTCCTTTATCAAATATTTCGTTAATTGCCGCATAAGCTTTTTGCTGGTAATCTGAAAGGGTGATTTTTTCATCCGGCAAAGCAATATCAAGAAGATGGTGAGGAATCCCGGCTCTTCTTGACTCCGGAACCTTGGCAGTGCCGATATCAAGATATTTATAAATTTGTCTTGAATCGGAGCAGACTACTTCAGCATTGATAAGAGGCGCAAGTTTTAATGAAACTTCTGTTTTGCCAACAGCAGTGGGTCCCGCTAAAGCAAGAAGAACTCTCAAGAGTTTCTCCTGAAAAGCCTGTCCAGATCTTTTACATTAAGCCTTATAACAGCAGGCCTTCCATGGGGGCAGAAACTGGAATTTTCTATATCTTTAAGGCTTTCAAGTATGGAGTCCACTTCTTCTTTTTTTATTTTTTCCCCGGACATTATTGAAGACCGGCAGGCAACGGACTTTATCAGTTTTTCACGCATATCGTGCAGGGCGGATGATTCTTTTTCTTCTTCAATCTCAGACACAATGTCTTTGATAAGTTTGGAGGCATCGCGCCTTATGGCTATTGAAGGAATGCTTCTCAGTAAAAAATCTTTTTCTCCGAATACTTCTATATCAAAGCCGAGACTTTTCAAAAAATCAATATTTTCTTTTATTATTTCAGCCTGGAGACGGTTTGCTTCAATCACGGCAGGAACAAGCAAACCCTGTGATTTTCCTCCTGAAGCAACGTTCTTTTTTAATTTTTCATAATTTATTCTTTCATGAGCGGTATGCTGGTCTATGATAAGAATCTCTTTTCCGTCTGAAGCAAGAATATAGGTGTCCTTTATCCGGGCAAGGGGAATCATTCTCCCGGCAATTTTGTAATTGGCGTTTTCCTCGGCAATAGCCCGGAATGTTTCAAAATGAGAAGACTCTGCTGCGGCAAAAGACTCGCCGTGAATGGGAGCATACTGCGAGGGCTCCTGGTTATAGCCTTTGGCGAGAAGATCAAGAATAAGCTCTTCTTCTTCAACTGCAAGCCCCTGTTTTTCAAATTCATATAAAGCTTTGCCTTCCGGGTCAATTGTTATTCTTGCCTCAGTTAAAGCCTTTTTAATGCCTGTTTCAACGCATCTGAATATATCGCGGGCTCTTGAAAACCTCACCTCTGATTTTGTCGGATGGACATTAACATCCACCATTGCAGGGTCTATTTTCAGGAAAAGCACAAATAATGGAAACCTTCCCTCCGTAAGCAATGGATGATACCCTTCCTGGACAGCCTGGCTTATATAAGGGCTTTTAATCAGGCGGCTGTTCAGGAAAATTATCTGGGAAGTGCGGTTGCCTTTTGTTAAATCAGGCTTTGCAATAAACCCTTCCAGATTTATTCCTGCCATGAAATTTGAAATTTGAAGTAAATCATCTGAAGATTTAAGTCCCAGAACTTCTGCCGCCTTACCGGATAAAGGCATGGCAGGGGGAAGATTAAGGACAACTTTGCCGTTATTTATAACTTTAAAATGAACTGAAGGAGAGCCAAGAGCCATCCTGCCGATTAAATCAATAATAAAGCCGGTTTCCGCGGCAGCAGATTTCATGAACTTTTTTCTTGCCGGAGTGTTGTAAAATATCCCTGTAACAGTTATACGGGTGCCGGGCTGGTTTGATACCTCCTGGACTTCAAGGACTTTACCGCCCTCTCCTTTTATCCTGACCCCCGTTGAAGAATCTTTTTCTCTTGTAATTATTTCAATCCTTGATACTGCAAAAATTGAAGGAATGGCTTCTCCCCTGAACCCGAGAGTAGTTATTTTTTCGAGGTCTTCAACCTCTTTTATCTTGCTGGTGGCAAAACGCTCCAAAGCAAGAAGGGCGTCTTCCCTGCTCATCCCTGTGCCGTCATCTGCCACACTGATGAGCTGATGCCCTCCTGATTTTATCTCTATTTCTATCTTTGAGCTTCCGGCATCAAGCGAATTTTCCACCAGCTCCTTAACAATTGAAGCCGGTCTTTCTATAACTTCGCCTGCGGCTATCTTCTCTGAAACTTCCCGGTCAAGAACTACAATCTTACCCAACTATAAACCTCCGCGGCATCATCAAGCAGCAAAACAAATCTTGTTTCTTCCTTTATGCTTTGCTTCATATAAAGCCTGGTCTGCTTTTTCCACCAGTTCTTTCTTTGTTTCGGCATCTTCGGGAAAACTGGCAACTCCGCCGCTTAGGGAAATATGCACTATCTGGCTTCCAAGAACAAACTCATATTCTTCCACTGCCTGCCTTATTTTCTCAGCAATAAGGACAGCGCCGATTCTGTTAGTGTTATGCATTGTTACGGTAAACTCATCGCCGCCGTAGCGGGCTATGACATCAGAGGGTCTCACCACAGATTTTATCAGGGCGCCAAGCTGCTTTAGCAGCGCATCGCCCTGCGGGTGGCCGTAAGTGTCATTGACCTTTTTAAAGAAATCAACATCAAGAATCATCGTGGAAATAGGCTGGTTGGCGTATTTGGCTTTTACTATTTCCTTTGCCAGATGCTCCTGGAAATACCCGTGGGTAAACATGCCGCTTAAAGAATCAGTAATGGCAAGAGTAATGGTTGCTTCATGAAGCTGGACATTTCTCATGGCAAGAGCAACCTGGCTTCCCAGCAGGGTGAAAAGCTTGAGATTTTCTTCCGTATAAATTCCGGGAGCGCTGAAAGCAATAAGAATCGCTCCCATTGCCTGATTTTCAAATATCAGGGGAACAACCATCATTGAACTGAAGGCTTTATTCTTTGGCACTATATCCTCGGCTGCATCGGAATAGTGGTCGGCTATTATTATTCCCTTCTTCTCCTTCACGGCTTTGCCTATATATGAGGTAACGGCATCAGGATTGAAATCGGAAAATGCCTGGGGATAGGAAGTTGAGGAAAACTTCACTCTCAAAAGCGGGTGCTCGGGGTCTTCATCATCCCTCTGATAAATAATGCAGGTGTTGCACTTAAACAACGATTGAATTATGGAAACCACCGAAGCCATGACCTTCTCCAGACTGCTGGTGGAGCCGAGTTCCTGGCTTGCTTCTATTATTGAAAGGAGAGCATTAGTCCTGTACTCCTGCTTTCTTGAAATTTCATAAACATATGATACAAGAACGGCAAAAATAAAGAATACAAGAACATATAAAAATCCGGCGCTTATAAAGAAATTCAACTCTACAGCTTTGCCGGACATCGTCTCGGGAAAAACCTTTGCCACTGCAAAAAGCACTGCCGACAGAACTGCCATAATAATGCTTAAAGTTGTGCCCCTGTGGCCCGCTTTAAGAATCGGGAGAAGAAATGCAACAGACAAAGTCGCGGTTCCAAATTTAGCCACCAGGGCAAAGGCTGCCAGAAAATCCAGCAGAATTACAATATATGTCTGGAGGGGACGGTCACCGGAGAACATTGCAATAATTGTGTTTATTATGTATAAAACTCCGACGCCCGCCAGCAGATATTCCGGGGAGAATGGTATACTCCTTCCGCCCCCTCCGTCGTGCCCGGTAAACAGTATTTCGATTGCATAATATACAAAAAGAACCCACCGGAATAATATCAGAATTTTGTTATAACTTTTTGCCGACCTGGACTCCATAAATCACGCCCTCTCAATCAATTGAAACAATTATTATTTATTCTTGTAAACTGATAAAAAACCTTTTCCTATATATATATATTCCCTTAAAAAAAAAGAAAAACCCTTTGCAGGGGTTTGATTTATTAAGCTTGAGCAAGCCGGGCCGGGATAAACCGGGGCTCTACAGATTTTTTTGCAACCAATCCCATACCCCCTTTGGTAAAGGGGGTGGGGGGTTAAACCAGCTCACGCAGCAACTGCTTTCCTTCCCTTTTGAATCTCTGCAATAAAATCCCATGCCTTTATGAAAGCATCAACAAGCATGGGGTCAAACTGGCTTCCGGCACACCGCACAATTTCATCACGGGCTATTTCAATTGAAACAGCCTTTCTGTAGGGCCTGTCGGTAGTCATTGCATCAAAAGCATCGGCAATAGCCAGAATCCTTGCCGATAAAGGGATATCTACTCCCTTTAATCCATCAGGGTATCCCTTTCCGTCCCATCTTTCATGATGATGATTTATGCCGGACAGAGCATCCTTCATGAATTTAAGAGGAGCAAGAAGTTTTACCCCCAGCCTCGTATGGCTCTTGATAATCTCATATTCATCAAGAGTAAGCTTGCCGGGCTTGTTAAGAAGATTTTCCGGAAGTTCCACTTTGCCTATGTCGTGAAGCAGAACAGAATAATAATTTATTCTTTCCTGGGACTGCAAGTCAAGTTCGGAGGAGATAATTAAAGCATACCGCGCGGTTCTTTCAACGTGGCTGTCGGTGTACCGGTCCTTGGAATAAAGAGCCTTTTCCCATGTATAGATGATTTCATCGTGCGCTTTTTTTAACTGCGATCTTAGCTGATCGTTGGATCTGATTAGTTCCCTGAGTTTCTTCTCAAGTCCCTTCTTGTCCATTGCTGAACACCCTTTCAGATCCCCTGCCAAGTATATTATCACTACATTTTAGACAAGTGTAAACACTGCGGAAATTTAACCCACGACCTCCCTGTCATGGGGCGCCCCATGACACTTTCACCCGTTCTCCCCTACATCAGAACCTAAAAATTTATGATCAGCCACTCAAGCATCTGAAATTTTCTTATAAAATTTACTTTCCTATTCACTGGTACCGTTATTTTTCATAAAAGCCAAAATCAAAATTCTTATCCCTTCCCACTCATTATTTGTCCCATTCCATACGCCAGATGTGTTGTCCGGCTCGGTAACAGCAGTGCAAAATAATCCAAATTCCTCTTGATTCACCGCCATTTTCTGATATAATGTAAGAAGGTTTGAAATGTTTATTTTCTTAAAAGACATAAAATGACATCCTAATTAATAAGGCAGGTTTACAAAATGAAGTTTAAGCGAATAACCGTGGAGCCAAATAAGATGGGAGGCGTGCCTTGCATTAGAGGTCTGCGTATCCCAGTAGCTGCAATTCTTGGCATGATTGCTGACGGCATGAGCGAACAAAAAATTTTAGAAGCATTCCCAGATCTTGAACCCGGAGATATTCGAGAAGCAATCCGCTACGCAGCAGAAGCTGTACGCGAACGTGTGCTCCCCTTATTGAAAAGCGCATGAAATTTTTGATAGATAATGCACTTTCCCCGTTAGTAGCACATGGCTTGTGTAAAAATGGCTATGACGCTACACATGTACGTGATTATGATATGCAAAGGTCAAGCGATTATGAAATCTTTAAACTGGCTATTAAAGAAAATCGTGTTCTTGTCTCAGCCGATACTGACTTTGGCACAATTTTAGCACTGTATCAAAAAAGCAAACCTTCTGTTATTCTCTTCCGGCGCTTTTCAAGTCCACACAAGCAAGTGCAGCTTCTAATCTCTAACTTGCCGAGTATCCAAAGGTCTCTTAAGCAAGGTTGCATTGCTGTATTTGGAGAAAACCGTATTCGAGTACGCCTTCTCCCCATAGGCAAAAAAGGAGACACATAGCATAGATCAATCATTGATCTTTTTTTATTGTGAGAGCTTATGTTAGAGCCGGTGGGCAGGGTGGCCCATTTTCAAGTTCCCTGGCTGGCTCATTTTGCTTGCGCCATAACAACTCAAGTGGCAGATTTTGGCAGTAGAGTATTGAACAGATGAACAGCGATCACCTGTTTTTCAAGTTTTCAGACCATTATACCTCATCGAACCATGCGGGAATTTTTCCCTCTCTTCTGTATCCCTGAAAGTTTTAATACCCCTGAAAAATTCATTGAAAGGATTACAGTTTGCCTGAAGAGGTTTATAGTTCCAGAAATCCACGCGGCTCACCCCTTTATCAGATATGCGATGATTATTTCGAGGATTTCCAGCGAATATATGATGAGCAATACGAGGAAAAATATGGATACCGGCGCCAGATGGTTCAGGATGTGGTATATAAATTCCTGAATTGCGGAATCCTGCAGCAGGGATTCGCCCGTATCCGCTGTGATAATTGCAGCCATGAGTACCTCTTAGCCTTCTCCTGTAAGACCAGGATCTTTTGTCCTTCATGCAATCAGCGCCGGGCGCTGGAATTCGCAGAGTGGATTCTGGATGAAATCCTGCATGATGTTCCCATAAGAACCTGTACTTTTACCATTCCAAAGATGCTGCGACCATATTTCAGATACCATCACCGGCTTTATCTAAAGTTGAGCCGCTGTGCTTATGAAACTATCAGCGATTTATTTCAAGCAGCCACAGGGGATGATAAAGCTGCCCCTGGAATGATTGTAGCAATCCACTCCGGGGGAAAAATCTTGAATCATCATCCCCACCTTCACGCTCTTTTGACCAATGGATGCTTTGATAATAAGAAGAAGACTTTCCATCTTTTGCCCTATATTCTGGACGAAAAGAAGATAGAAGAACTCTTCCGTCATAAGGTTCTGAAGATGATGCTGGAAGAGGAAAAAATCACCGAACTTATGGTCGAGAAATTGCTGAACTGGAATCACTCCGGCTTCAACATTCATCTGGGAAAACTCCTTCCAGTAGAAGACAGTGAAGACAGAGAGCGAACAGCACGATACCTGATGCACTCTCCCGTATCTCTGGAAAAGATGACCTATCTGCCTGAGGTAGGCAAAGTCATTTACGGCTCCCGAAATGGTGAGAAAAATGTTTATGATGCTCTTGATTTTCTCGCCCTGGCAACATCCCATATCCCAAATAAAGGAGAACACCGCATAATCTACTATGGGCACTGGTCAAAAAAGAGCCGTGGAATAAAGAAAAAGGAAGAAGCATGTAAATCAGATTCCAGCAAATTTGAACCTTCTTCATCCTCAAAGGAATGCAGGCTGCGCTGGGCACACTTTATAAAAAAGATATGGAATAAAGATCCCCTCATCTGCCCCAGATGCTCTCAAAAGATGCAGATTGCAGGCTTCATTCATGACCCTCAGGTAATCAGAAAAATTCTGGTTCATCTCAAACTCTGGAAAGTTCCCTGCCGGCCGCCCCCGAAGAAGAAAGACTTCATCTTTGAAGATTGCCATTACGATGGGGACACATCCTGGGATTTCTATTGTAAAGATCCCATTGAAGATTCCGCTGCCTGAGCCTATCTTACTCTTAAAAATGAGAGGGCAGGCTTAGTTGTAGTTTTACCTGAAACGACTCAGAACCCGGCGGCTCCTGCCTCCTGCAGTCTTATCTCCTCCCTAACCCAAAATTCTTATGATTATCCGCTCAAATATTTGAAAATTTTCTCAAAAAATTTACTTTCACATCTCCTAAAACTGTTTCTCTCAAAAATGCCAAAATCAAAATTCTTATCCGTGAGCTGTAACAGCGGACCTTCATGCCCTTACTGGCGTAAGAGTATTTCCGGCAGCTCCCGTTCGCAAGGCAGGCGTGAATCAGCCTCCCCCGGTCATCAAAAGTTTCTTTTATGGCTTC
>JAMDEM010000055.1 GCA_023486985.1 Bacillota bacterium | reverse complement strand
TCCCTTTAAAGAAGCTCTTGAAAAAGCATTAAAACGTCCCATTCCAAAGTTTGTCAACGGCTGGTTTTGTTTCGGCGGGATCGCCTTTTTTCTTTTTGTTGTCCAGGTGATTACCGGGATACTTCTGGCTGTTTATTACAAGGCAAGCCCTGAGGATGCCTATGAATCTATCAAGTTTATTATTAATGAAGTGCCTCTTGGATGGCTGATAAGGGAGATTCATGTCTGGACGGCTCATATTCTTATTCTTGCGGTCATCATTCATACGGCAAGAGTTTTCTTTCATAAGGCGTACAGACCGCCGAGAGAATTAAACTGGATGGTGGGCGTACTGCTTCTTTTTATTACCCTGGGTTTTGGCTTTACCGGAGCGCTCCTGTCATGGGACAGCGCTGCCTACGGTGCCACAGTTCAGGGCACTGAGATGCTGGGCAAGCTTCCTATTTTAGGACATGCGGCAATGATTCTTATAAGGGGTGGTCCAAATATAACGGGAGCGACACTTACAAGATTTTTTGCGGTACATGCTCTGGTCCTTCCATGGTTTATAACTTATTTATTAATTGCTCATTTCTTAATGATAAGAAAACAAGGTATTTCACAGCCGTTGTAAGGGGTGATTCCGCTCCCTTTATCAAGGGGGACTGAGGGGAATTTAAATTTCTCCCCCTTTGTTAAAGGGGGAGAAAGGGGGTTATAATTTGGCGGGTTTGATTTATTAACTCCCTACAAGTTAAAATGTAGTGAGAGAGCTTGCTCTCCATTAAAAAGCAAAGCAAACTTTGCCACTACAACAATATGGCAACGGTTAAATTCATAAATATGTGTAGGGGACGGGTTAATCCCGTCCCGATTTTGACATAGAAAGAAGACCTTGATTAAGAAAGTTCTGAACCTGGCGTATTAATAGAGAATGAGGGAATATGGCAGAAGAAAAAGAAAAAAATATTAAAGAAACATCACCTGAAGGCACTCCCTTTTATCCCGACCATGTGATAAAGGAAGTAATGGTGGTCTTTTTTGTCACAGGAATAGTGCTTACCCTTGCAATTCTTTTCCCCCTCGGGTTAAGAGACAAAATAATTGAATTTTTGTCAATCCAGAGCATAAAGCCGCCCTGGTATTTTCTTTTTATTCATCAGGCAATAAGAATAATTCCCGGCGCTATAGCCGTTTCTCTCTTAACTTTGTGGGCGGTAATATTTCTTTTCTGGCCCTTTTTTGACGAGTGGCTTGATTTTAAATTCAAGGCAAAGAAGCTGGCAATGAAGCTTGGAGGCGCAGTTCTTGCCGTAATAATTGTTCTTACCATTATCGGATATTTGTCAGGACAGAAATTAAAAATCGGGAATTCGGAATACATGTTTAACGATTACGGCATTCCCGTTAAGGCAACAGAAAGCGGCGCCATGCAAAAAAATCAACAGGAGAAGTTTGTATTTTGAGAAAATTTACTGTAATTTTTCTTTTGGTTTTTATATTTTTATTTATTTTTCAAGTTGCTGCCTGTGCCCAGGAGTCAAAACCTTCCTGCGTTACCTGCCATAGCAAAACTGGTATGGAGTTTGAACAGTCGGTTCATTCCAAAAGAGATATTTCCTGCATTACCTGCCACGGCGGGGACGCGCAGGATATTGAAATGAGCGCTCATTCAAAGGCAAAGGGATTCAAGGGCAGGATTCCACGGGGGAAAATACCGGCTCTTTGCGCCGGATGTCATTCAAACAATAGTTTGATGCGCCAGTACGGCATACCAACGGACCAGTACCGTGATTATCTTACCAGTAAGCACGGCATGGATTTTTTAAAGGGTGATACAAAAGTTGCTGTCTGCACTGACTGCCATACGAGCCATAGAATCCTCCCGGCTGATAATCCGGTAAGCTCGGTAAGCAGGGTAAATGTGGCAAAGACATGTTCAGCCTGTCATGCTGATAAAGCTTTGATGTCCGGATATCACCTGCCTTCTAATCAGTATGAGAAGTACCGTGAAAGTATTCACGGGAAAGCCTTGCTTGAAGAGGGCAATTTATCTTCAGCAACATGCATCTCTTGTCATGGCAGTCATTCTGCTCTTCCACCGGGCGTAACTGAGATAGAAAATGTCTGTGGAAGGTGCCATTCAAAAACAAGGGATATGTTTGTGAAGAGCCCCCATCAAAAGCCTGCTCAAAAAGGTAAAATGAGCCAGTGCATAAGCTGCCATTCGGTGCATGATATAAAAAGAGCATCCATAGATATTATTCCCGGCGTCTGTCTAAAGTGCCACCAGAAAGGCTCTGCACAGATTTCCAGGGCAGATGAGATAAAGAGTAATATAACGGGCGCTCAGTCGGATTTAAGCAAAACCGGCGAGGAAATTAAGCTTGCCGGGAAAACGGGACTGAACACAGGGGAAATGGATGTTATGCTCAAGGAGGCAAATACAGATCTTCTGGAGCTGGCTGTGGTTCAGCATACCCTTGATGTTTCTCAGATTGAAAAATATTCTAATCAGGCAGAATCCATCTCGGAATATATTATCGGCAATATAAAAGATATTTATGAAGGTTACAAAATCCGCAAGATGTTCCTGATAGTTATCTGGGCTTTTATTCTTGCGGTAATTCTCCTTCTGTATCTTAAGAAATACAGGATTGAAAAGCAAAGGGCAAGGTCGTCATCAGTTAAATGAAAATAAAGCTCCCTTCAGGTTTTTCCTCAATAGTTGATTATATTGATAAAAAGACAGGTCATGGAATTAAGCTTGCAGTAAAAATAGCAATTATAGGATTTGTTCTGGCAATAATTCTTGCCATTGCAGGACTGGAATATACTGCCCGGCCGCAGTTTTGCAATACCTGCCACTATATGCGTCCTTTTTACAAAGCATGGTCAACTTCAAGCCATAATAATGTTCCATGCACGGAGTGTCATTTCCCGCCGGGTATCAAGGGAACGCTGGAAGGCAAATTCAAAGCACTTGTCCAGCTTACGAAGTATATTACAAGGCAATACGGGACAAAGCCATGGACCGAGATTGAGGATGCAAGCTGTTTAAGAAGCGGCTGTCATGAACAGAGGCTTTTAAGAGGCAAGGTTGATTTTCAGGGAATAACCTTTGACCATACTCCGCACCTTACTTCTTTTCGCAGAGTAACAAGATTAAGATGCACCTCCTGCCATTCCCAGATAGTTCAGGGAACTCACATGACTGTTACTGTTAATACATGTTTCCTCTGCCATTTTAAAAATATAAGCGGAGCCGAGGCGCTGGTTACCTGCACATGGTGCCATCAGATTTCACGCCTTAAACAGGCGGCGGCAAAATTCAACCATTCTTCTGTTCTTGAAAGAGGAGTAAGCTGTCAGAACTGTCATGACAATATAATTCACGGTGACGGTTCCGTGCCAAAAATAAGGTGCTTTGTCTGCCACACGGAGCCTGAACGAATTGCCATGTATTCCGATATTAAATTCATGCACCGTAACCATGTTACAAACCATAAGATTGATTGTTTCAGGTGCCATCTTGAGATTGAGCACAAGTTTCCGGAAGAAGCTCAGTTTTCTCTTGACTGCCAATCCTGTCATCCGTCCCATCATCAGAATCAGAAAGATCTCTACATGGGTAAAGGCGGCGAGGGAGTCAAGCGCATCAATGACCCAATGTTTGCAGCGCATGTGTCATGTAATGGATGCCATATAAAACATAAGCTGGTTGCCGGCAGGGGCATAGTTATGGAAGCATCCCAGGCGGCATGTATGTCATGCCACGGCGAGAAATACGGAGTTATTCTTAAAGCATGGAAATCAAAGATGGCGTTGATGGTTCCGCCGGCTGAAGCATTTCTTAATACTGCATCAAATAAAATTAAGCGTATTAAAAACTCTGCCGGCAGGGATAAAGCATTAAAATTTCTGGAAGATGCAAGAAACAATATTAATATTGTAAAATATGGCAGGGGTGTTCATAATGTTGAATACTCTGAAGAACTGCTGAAGGAATCGGTCAAGCTGGTTCGGGATGCCCTTAAACTAGCCTCAGTGGAAGTTAAATGGAAAGGCTTTGGCAGTGCTGTATCCCTGGCTTCCCAGTCAAAATGTTTTTATTGCCATACCACAATTAATACAAAAGATTTGCCTGTTTTTGATGTTGCTTTCAAGCACCGGCCTCATTTTGAGAAGGCAGGGCTTTCCTGTGAGTATTGTCATTCAATTAAAAACAAGCCCGGCACTGCGGGGCATGGAAAACTCCTTGTTTTAAAGAAAGACTGCCAGAACTGCCACAGGCAAAGCGGTGCCAATCCGCATGAAAAGGGATGGATTGCCAGGCACTCATCAACTTCTTCAAACGAGACGCTTACCTGTGCCGTATGCCATGGAAAGCCTGTATGCACATCATGTCATGTGCAGAGAAAGCCTGCATCACATACAGGCAGGTGGGCGGCTCTTCATGGAAAATCTTCTTCCAGGGCTTCATGCCGAACTTGCCATTCAGAAGAATTCTGCACAAGATGCCATGGATTAACAATGCCTCATCCTTCTGATTGGAAAGAAAAGCTTCATCAACCCACGGCAAAGAAGGATAAAGGATTATGCAGAAAATGCCACGCGGAAAAATTCTGTATTAACTGCCACGGCATTGCCATGCCTCATCCGTCAAACTGGGCATCAGGCGGGCATCAGCCTGTGGCAAAGAAATCAGCCGCTGTCTGCTCAAGATGCCATAAACCTGATTTTTGCGTGTCCTGCCATGGTTTACAGATGCCTCATCCGTCAAACTGGCTTGATATCCATAAAGAAACTGTCGCCCGGGATGGAAAGAATTTGTGCCTTAACTGTCACAAAGAAGAATTTTGCAGCAAATGTCATTGACAAAAAGTGTCTTTCTTAACATCCCATCCAGCTCCTCGCCCCTTCGGGGAGAGGGGAGGGTGAGGGGATGAAGCTAAGCAATGACAAGTATATTAAAAATTTTGCTATAATTGAATTAATTATATTTTTACAGTAAATATAATATAAATGTATTAATGTTGTTCAGTAGGAGAGCAAACTCTCCCACTACGTTTTGTTGTATTGTAGTTGCAAAGCTTGCTTTGCCCTTTTTACGGTTTAATATATTTACTATAGTTTTAAATTTAGAAAGAAATGAAACATTTTTCAAAGATTGTTTCTGGCAACAAAGGAGAGAACTGATATGGCAATGGTCAGGAAAAAAGAACGCAAAGTAAGATACGGCATGGTAATTGATGTAAGGCGCTGCATCGGATGTCATAGCTGCGCTGTAGCCTGCAAGGCTGAAAATGATGTGCCCCTTGGAGTTTTCAGGACATGGGTAAAGATAATTCAAAAGGGAAAATACCCCAATGTGTCCCGCTCCTTTTTGCCATCCCTCTGCAATAACTGCGATAATCCGATCTGCGTGAAGAACTGTCCCGTGGGCGCTTCCTACCAGAGAGACGATGGAATTGTAATGGTGGATCCGCACCGTTGTATCGGATGCAAATACTGCATGGCATCCTGTCCCTATGATGTCAGATATGTTGACCCCGTCAAGAGAATTGTGCAGAAATGCAGCTTTTGCGTTCACAGGGTAGAGGCAAATATTGAACCTGCCTGCGTGGAGACATGCATGGGAAGGGCTAGGGTGTTTGGCAATCTTCTTGATCCAAACAGCGAAGTTTCAAAGTTAATTGCCACAAATCCTGTTACGGTTTTAAAGCCCGATATGGCAACCCAGCCGCAGGTTTATTATATAGGCGCAGATATTGAATCCATGAATCCCATGAAAACAGGCGAAGTGGTTTCTATCGGAACGGAGGGCAAATAATGGATATTCAGGCAGTATATAATACTCCCCATCATATTCCCCTGGGCATTTTTATAGCGGTATATTTTTACTTTACAGGTTTAAGCGCCGGTTCATTTGTTATATCGGTAATTTCAACCATCGGGGGAAAAACCGAATATAAACCTATCGGAAGAATCGGAGCCGTGGTGGCGCCTCTTACTCTAATGATAGCGCCTCTTTTCCTTATTGTTGACCTTGAACAGCCGTTCAGGTTCTGGCATCTTTTTGTTTATTTAAATCCCACTTCTCCCATAACTTACGGCTCTTTTCTTCTGACCATATATCCGATATCTTCACTGATATACGCATGGTTCTTGTTTTCGGGCAATCAAAAACTTGCTAAAATTTTCGGAATAATTGGTATCCCCCTGGCAATATGCACTCATGGTTATACCGGCTTTATTCTTGCACTGGGAAAGGGCAGAGCTTTATGGAGCACGGCTCTCATGCCCACATTATTTATAGTTTCAGCTATGGTTTCCGGAATTGCACTGGTGATTCTTCTTGCATCCATCAGGACTTACTTCTTTTCAAACAGAAAACCACAAGAAGAAATTGCTTCAGACAGGAAGCTGATACTGGGACTGGGCAAATTTATGGGAGCGGCAATAATTGTCGATATGTTCCTTGTACTTAATGATATTCTTGTTCTTGTTACATCAAGCGAAGAAGCCCTTCATGTGGCAAGATTGATTTTATTCGGCTCCTTCAGCCATCTTTTCATGGGACTGGAGATAATAATCGGGAGTTTCATACCCCTTGCCCTTGTGCTTATTCCGAAAACTTCAAAATCATTGGGGGTTGTTACTTTTGCATCAATTCTGGTGTTGTGCGGAATTTTCGCCATGCGCGTGGTGGTTGTAATAGCGGGACAGAGTATCCCGCTGCATTAAAGTTTGTGATTTGCAGGGGTTCAATTTATTGAACCCGGATATTACCCCCTCTTTGTTAAAGAGGGGGGGAGGGGGAGTTAAGAAATTTGCAATAACCCCTCCTAACCTCCCCTTAATTTAAGGGGAGGGACAACGGATCCCCTCTCTTTGCAAAAGATGAGGATATGGCGGGCAAATTCAGATTGAATCAAAAGACGACGGGACAACGGATCCCCTCTCTTTGCAAAAGATGAGGATAGGTAGTTAGTTATTCCCTCGCCCCGTTGGGGAGAGGGATAGGGTGAGGGGAAAATAGGGCATTTTTATAGAGGTGGAAAACGTATGAAGAAACTTACAAGAAGAGACTTTATGAAAATCAGCGCAGCAGGGGCATCCCTCCTGGCTCTCTCCGGCTACATGGGGCCGCTGGTAAGCGCCATGGAAATGGTTCTTGGAGGAAAAGAGGTTTCAAGAACAACCGGAAAATTCAGGAAGGCTGTTGCAAGCACATGCCTTAACTGCTATGCCCGCTGCGGCATCTTCGGTTATGTGGATCAAAACAGGGTTGTAAAAATCGACGGAAACCCTCTCCATCCAAACAACCGCGGACGAATTTGCGCCAAGGGCCAGGCTGGACTTAACCTCCTGTACGATCCGGAAAGGCTTCAATACCCCATGAAAAGAACCGGCGCCCGGGGCGAAAATAAATGGCAGAGAATTTCCTGGGAAGAAGCTTACAATGAGCTTTCGGGAAAACTAAAAGAACTTCTGCAAAAAGGAAGACCCCAGGAGCTTGTTATCCAGAGTGACAGGGACATAACCACTCAGGATTTTGTCAGGAGGTTCATGAATGCCCTTGGTTCTCCCAATGCTCTTAATCATACAGCACTGGGCGGATCCAATAAAAAAATGGCGCACCGTATGACATGGGGAGTTGACTTTGATATAAATGATGTTGCTTATACAATGTATATTCTCAACTTCGGCTCAAATCCTTATGAAGCGCATATATTAAGGACAAGCTTTGCCCAGAGGATTGCCGAGGGAAGAACAATCAGGATGTTCGATCACAGGGTTTATGACCGGGCGAAGATGGTGACTTTTGATGTGAGATGTTCCCAGACGGCAGGCAGAAGCGATGAATGGCATCCCATAAAACCCGGAACCGACGGCATTGTGGCGCTGGCAATGGCAAATATGATAATGCAGGAGAATCTGCATGATGCAAGATTTCTTTCCGATTGGACCAATTATCCGGCGGGAGCTCTTGCCGGTCATTTAAAGCAGTATACTACGGAGATGGCGGAGAAAATAAGCGGAGTCCCGGCAGCAGATATAAAAAGGATTGCCCTTGAGTTTGCTGCTGCAAAACCTGCAACAACAATATCTACCGGCGGCGTCACAAAACACCAGAACGGCGTTTATGCGGAAAGATGCATTGCCCTGCTTAATGCAATAACCGGAAACGTGGATGTAAAAGGCGGATACTGCATGCCGAGAATCTACGATTTTAAACAGCCCGCGCCGGTTCCGCCGGTGCCGTCCCTTAAAAGCGCATTTATCAGCGATCCTGCCTATCCTCTTCTTACAAGCGAAATTCCTCAGAGAGTTATTCCTTTGATTGAAGAGGGAAAAGAAAAGGTGGGAGTTTATATCATCTATCATCACGACCCTGCTTACTCTGAGCCTGAGAATGAAAGAGTTCAAAAAGTTCTAAAAGATGAAAAACTGATTCCTTATCTTGTTGTGGTGGATTCCTACTTGAGCGAAACAGCGGGTCTTGCCGACCTTGTTCTTCCGGAAGCCACCTATCTTGAAAGATATGAACTGGAATCTCCTCCGGCTTTTGAAATGGTGCCTCTTGTATCTTTAAGACAGCCCATCCAGCCTCCAAATCCGCAGCTGGAAGTGGTGCCGTTTACGGAAATTCTTATGGAGCTTGCAAAGCGTATCGGTTCACCAATGAGTGAATTCTTTACTTTCAATACTTATGAAGATTACATGAAGGGTCAAATTGCAGCAATTCCCGGACTGGTAAGAGTCGGAGGCATGGATTATCTTAAAGCAAACGGCTTCTGGCATGAAAGCAAAAAACCGCAGTACAAGCTTTATGAGAAAGTCGGATTTAATACTCCTTCCAAAAAATTTGAGATTTATTCTCATACCCTGGAAAAGATGGGGTATGATCCTCTTCCTTCATATCACCCGGTAAAGGCTCATGAGAATATGAAAAGAGGAGAACTTCATCTTACCACTTACCAGTGGAATGTTCATACTCACTATAGAACCGCCAACAGCAAGTGGCTTTCAGAAATAGTGCACAATAATCCCGCATGGGTAAATTCCCGCACGGCAGCAGAAAGAGGAATTTCAGACGGAGACAGGATAAGGATAACTTCAGCGGCGGGGAGTATTATCACCACCGCATGGGTAACGGAAGGAATTCATCCCGATGTGGTTGCCGTTTCTGACAACTGCGGCCACTGGGGCTACGGCAAAACAGCCCAGGCTCAAAGATTCGGCAGCGACGACCCTGATACAAACTTGTTATGGTGGGGCAAGGAAGGAAACGGGGCTCATCCAAATTCCATAATACCATTGGCTTTTGACACCGTCGGCGGCGGGCAGGGCTGGATGGATACAGTAGTGACTGTAGAAAAGGCTTAATTTAAAGAGGTGCAATGATCGTGAAACTTCCGAAGCTTAACTTCAAAACATTAATTCTGGGCGGAGGAATGATGGCAATCTTTGCCGTTGTCTTCTTTGCCCAGCTGGAGCATTATACTACATCGAGGCCCGAGTTCTGCCTTAAGTGCCATTCAAGGCAGGGACATATACTATTTGACAGGCTCTCTTCGGTTCATCCTAAAATTGAATGTAACCAGTGCCATGGCAAATATGGAGAGGTAATTCCGGTGAGCGGCTACAGGGCTGAGGGAGACAGGATAAATCCAAACTGCGTGAGATGTCATCAGGATATTGCAAACGGCGGAGAGCCGAAGTTTAAATATAATGTGATGAAAATAAAAATACCTCATAAGTTTCATATTCAAGATGTGGGAGCAAAATGTGTGGATTGCCATTACAGCATCATGCATGACCGGGTTGAGCCTCCCACTAACAGGCCTCACATGGAAGCATGTTATGCCACCTGCCACCAGGGCGAAGAACAGTGCATGAAGTGCCATACCGAAGGCACGATTGTTCCGCCCAAAGCAGGAAAGCTTACAAAAACAGAATGTTCAACCTGCCATCTTAACTTTGAGGGCAAGAAAATTAAGATTTTCAACAAGACATACATTCACAGCCCTCATCTTGCGGCTGGATTGGAATGCACTACCTGCCATACATATGCACAGAAGCATGGAACGGTTATAATTACCGGCAAGGACTGCGACAACTGCCACGGCACTGAGAAGAAGTAATAAGTCATTGCGAGGGACGAAGTCCCGAAGCAATCTATGGGGTTACTTATTCTCCACCGACAAGTAATAAGTGAGTATGGCAAGTTCGTGGGTCATGTCAACATTTCTCACTACAATATCTTTTGAGGGGCTAATCTTTTTGCCGGAGAAATTAAGAATTGCTTTGACTCCGGATTGAATCAGCGTCTGGGCTACCTGCTGAGCTGCTGATGCCGGAACAGCAATAATTCCTATTGAAGAGTTGAGGTTTTTTGGAATATCCTGAATATCTTCAATTGTAATATCGCCGAGTTTTTTTCCAATTTTCTGGGGGTTGTTGTCAAGTACTCTGGTTATCTTAAAACCCCATTTTTGAAAACCGGGATAATTTAAAAGAGCCGAGCCGAGATTTCCCGCTCCAGCTATAATCACTTCATGTTCCTTATTAAGCTGCATTATTGAAGAGATTCTGTCAAGGAGATGTGATACGGGATAGCCCAGCCCCTGAATGCCGAACTCTCCAAAATAGGAAAGGTCCTTGCGGAACTGGGAAGCCTTTACACCGGCTCTAGCCGCCATATCTTCGGATGAGGCAACTGCAACCCCGTTTTCTTTTAATTCTATAAGGCACCTGAAATAAATCGGCAGCCTTGCAACAGTGGGCTCAGGAATTTTACTTCTTTTTTCCATAAAAACTTTGATTCTTCAGGTATTATGCAATTTCCTTCTATATTGACAAATTTTTCACAAATCAATTATTTAATAAATTTCCGGCAAGGGAAATACAATTAACATAGAATATTATCTTTATCTTAATTATTGAACCTTGTAAATCGCAGGTGATGCACAAAATGAATTTAAAATATAAGAGAAGCCTGTGCCGGGGAAAAAAATTGGCTGGATTTTTTAATGCCGCGTTTTTTCTTCTTATTTTGATTTCCATTCTGGCAATGTCTACTCCCGTCCAATCCCAGAGTATCAATCAGGTAAGGAGTCTGCTTGATGAAGGAGACAGCTTATATAGCCAGGGCAGATTAAATGAGGCGCTGGCGAAGTTTAAAGAATGTTTGTCAATTTCAGAGAAACTGAATTATGAGGAAGGGATGTCAGCGGCGATTAACAATATTGGTCTTATCTATTATTCTCTGGGTGATTACCGGAATGCCCTTGACAGTTACCAGAGAGCGTTGAAGATTAATGAGAAGATAGGGAATAAAAGGGGCATATCTACCGACCTGGCAAATATAGGGCTTATCTATTCTTCTATCAGTGAATACCGTAAAGCGCTCGACTATTATCAGAGGTCGCTGAAAATTGACGAAGAGACTGGAGACAAAAGCGGCGTCGGAGTAAACTTAATAAATACAGGTCTGGTATATTATTATCTGGGTGATAACCAGAAGGCGCTTGATTATTACCAGAGGGCGTTGAAGATTAACGGGGAAACTGGAGACAGAGGTAATGTAAGTCTGGTTTTTACAAATATGGGTTTGCTTTTTGATTCTATGGGCGATTATCAAAAGGCGCTGGATTACCATCAAAAAGCTTTAAAAATAGATGAAGAGATGGGAAATAAAGTTGGTGTCGGCAGGTCACTGGGCAATATAGGATCGATTTATTGTTCTTTTGGCGAATATCAGAAAGCCATTGATTACCACCAGAGGGCGCTTGAAATTTTTGGGGCGGTTGGAGACAAAAGCAGTGTTGCAAAAATATTAAGTAATATCGGTATGGCTTATTATTATCCCGGCGATTATCAACTGGCTCTTGATTACTTTCAAAAGGCTTTAAAAATTGACAATGAGATTGGAGATAAAAGCGGCGTAGCCAGGGACCTCGGCAATATGGGGGTTGTCTATTCAAATCTTGGCGCTTATGCCAAGGCACTTGATTACTTTCAGAAAGCATTAAAAATTGATGAGGAGATAGAAGAGAAGAGCGGTATCAGCAATGCTTTTAACAATATAGGCTTGGTATACAGCAATACCGGTGAATATCAAAAGGCGCTGGATAACTATTATAAATCACTGAAAATTGAAGAAGAGATTGGGGACATAAACGGCGGGGCTCTGACCCTCACTAATATCGGACTTGTATATGATTTTCTTGGAGAATACGGCAAAGCGCTGGATTTCTATGCCAGGGCACTCACAATTCTCGAAAAGACCGGAAACAGGGCTGGCAAGGCGGTCGCTCTTAATAATATAGGGGTAATCTATCTGATCCAGGGAGACTATAATAAGGCGATGGATTCCTATTTAAAAGCTGTTAAGATTGATGAGGCAATCGGGGATCTTGAAGAACTCTTCAGAAGCCAGGGAGGCATAGGTCTTGCTTATAAGGGAATTAAGAAAGATGATCTGGCAATTGAAAACCTCTCAAAAGCTGTTAAAACCATGGAAGAGATCCGCGGGAAATTGAAGGTGGAAGAGCAGAAAACCGGCTTTATGCAAAATAAGATGACTATATATGAAGAGTTAATAGAGCTGCTTATTAAAAAAGGCAGAAATGAAGATGCGTGGCGTTATACCGAAAGAGCTAAAGCAAGAACTTTTCTTGATATGCTTGGAAATCAAAAGATAGATTTCAAAGCCGGCGCCTCTCAGGAACTAATAAATAAGGAAGAAGAACTTTCTCAAAAGATTACAAGGACGATTGCCGAAGGGCAGAAAGAAAATAATGGC
>JAMDEM010000197.1 GCA_023486985.1 Bacillota bacterium | reverse complement strand
TGGCACCTCGATGTCGGCTCATCGCATCCTGGGGCTGAAGTAGGTCCCAAGGGTTGGGCTGTTCGCCCATTAAAGCGGTACGTGAGCTGGGTTCAGAACGTCGTGAGACAGTTCGGTCCCTATCCGCCGTAGACGTTGGAAACTTGAGGAGCTCTGTCCCTAGTACGAGAGGACCGGGATGGACGGGCCTATAGTGAACCAGTTGTTTCGCCAGAAGCAGAGCTGGGTAGCCACGCCCGGATGGGATAAGTGCTGAAAGCATCTAAGTACGAAACCCACTCCAAGATTATGTTTCCCATCTCCTGGGTTTCCAGGAGGGTAAGACCACTTGTAGATGACGAGTTAGATAGGCCAGATGTGTAAGCGGAGCAATCCGTTGAGCTAACTGGTACTAATCGGTCGAGGGCTTGATACTTGTTCCTTGTCCTTGGGGAAATCGTAATGATTCCCCGGAAATATGCATTCGCAATTATTCACTTGACCCCTTTAACCTCCCTCGCCCCTATGGGGAGAGGGTTAGGGGTAAATATCAATGTTAAATTGTTGAATTTCCCGGTGGCAATAGCGAAGGGGCAACACCCGTTCCCATTTCGAACACGGAAGTTAAGCCCTTCAGCGCCGATGGTACTGCCCTGGCGACGGGGTGGGAGAGTAGGACACTGCCGGGATTATTTTTTTTGTGGGGTTTCGTTCACCGAACGAACCTGGGGGGTGCCTGTTCTTTTGAACAGGCTTTTATTTTGAAACGTAGCGTCCGTTCCCCGAACGGGCATATGGCAGATAAGAAGTCTTGCCTGCAAACTGTCATTACTCGCATCGAATGGGCTGTCCCGGTCCGGCTGCCTTCAGTGTATCGATATTGATGCCACTGAGTTACAACAATCTGCAAGTTTTCCATCGATAACAACTGCGGGTGAAGATTTCAACTTTCCTGGTTTTAATCATTTCTTTTCATTGTATTTGGTGCGAGTGTCCTGTATCCGGCTTTCCTTATCGTCTCTTTAAGATCATTTAAAGTTACTTTTTCTTTCTCATATTTAACATAAACTTTGCCATGTTGATAATCAGCTCTCACTTGTATTATGCCTTTAAGTTTATTGACTGCATTTTCAACATTAAATTCACAACCAGAGCATGTCATTCCCTCAACATGGATTGCAGTTTCCACTATTTCTCCAGTTACTTGATTGCTCGTGGGATTATGATTCGATAAATGGAGATATGGAAACACCAGGAAAAAAACAACTAATGTTGTTGCAGCCAACACGGCAATCTTATTCCATTTACCAGCACTTCTGATCTTACAAGTTCCATCTTCACAAAGTGCCTCTCTTTTTTTATAAGTTAAATAGAAAGTCAAACCGAGCAGAACAAACGTTATCACAATAAAGTATTGACGAAGACCTTCAAACTTTGAGAAAAAGCCAGCACCACCTATACCTAATATGGCTAAAACAACAGGACCTATGCAACAAATGGAAGCAGCGATCGCGGAAATTATTGAACCAACAACCGGAAGATTCCTTAATTTACCTGATTTAGTTCTTATTCTTTTACCGTAGAGTTCCATCCCATTTTTAACCACTTTATTCACTTCGCCAAGACAACATCTCCCTGAAGGATTGTTTTTCCAGCAATCGCATTCTCCTGCTTTTACCCTGGCGGTGATTTCCTGAAAAGCAGTGCTTTCTCCCTGATCTCTAATCTGATCAAAAATCCTCTCTCGCGTCCATCCAAAACAGTAACACACGGGAACAGGACATTCTGTTTCCTTTATACCAACTCTCGCTTTAACATCTTCCTTATGTAAATAAATATGTTGTTCATTATTAAAGTAAACAGTATTACAGGTAGCTGTTTTACAAAAATAAAATCCTCCGGGATTCTTGATATCCTCGAGCTTTGGCTCTTTAACAAGATTTTTCAGGGTTATCTCCTTAACAGACTCTCCTCTTTTGCTGCATTCCTTGCAAATGGAAAAGTCTTTATTTGGAGATATCCCGCAACAGGGATGTTCAAATTGATTTATTTTTTTCTCAAGCATTTTAACCTCCCGGCATATTGTCCTCTATCCCGTCAGTTAAGCTCTCTATTACAGGACACTCAGACAGCGGTCCTTTGCCAGTGCATCTTTTGGCTAAATCTTTAAGCATCTTTCGCATTTGTTTAAGTTGATCTATTTTATCTTCTACATCTGCAATTTTTTTCGTCGTAAATTTGAATACATCCCGGCAGCCTGATTTTTTCCCATCTGCTATAGCAAGAAGCTGCTTGATCTCTTTCAATGTGAAGCCTAACGCCCTGGCCCGCCTGATAAACTGGATGCGTCGAACTGTTTCAAATGGATATTGTCTGTACCCTGGATGGGAGCTAAATCCAAATTCTGACTTTCGGCGCGGAGGTTCGGGAATAAGCCCGCGGCGTTCATAATAACGCACAGTTTCAATATTGACTTGGGCACTGCTGGCAACCTGGCTTATAGTTAATCCTTCCATGCTTTTCCTCCAATTGTAGTATACAGCCTGTACTTAGGTAGAGAGTAAAGACTTTTTTATTTTCGAGCCGCGAATACCACGGTTTATAGCCGTGGATGAAGCGGGAGAAAATAAACTCGCCGAAGGCGAAGCCTGAGGATATCATAGTCTCTGCCCGGGTAGTTTATAATTTTTTTGGAGAAAATGGGATTCAATCTTCGTGTGTATCTATTTCTGCACCCTCGACATCATCATAACCTTAATGAGTTTCTCGGAAGCATCCTGAGCCATCTTCAAGCCGTCTCTTACATGGTCGGAATCATCGTCGGCAAGGAATTTTTTAATCTCGTCAACCCCTTTGATGTAAAGAGAAATTCCTTCCTTCATCAGATTATATGCGGCCGCTTCTTCAGGAGCTCTCTCCTTCTCTGAAGGAAAATCCGTTGTTTTAAACTGCATATCGGATGAAAAAAGAATTGCCTTCAGCCACTGGATGACTTCTTCAAGTTTTTCCTTTGGCTCTTCTCCTTTTAAGACGGCTTCGGAAACTTCTTTCAGCCTTAAAAAGTGAGAACTTTGAAGTTCCGCGGCAGCAGGTTCCACGCCTTCTTTCATTGTGATAACAGGAGCAGGCTCGGTTCCCGGTATCACTATTAATGAAGCATTGCACTTTTCGCAGAACTTGCTTCCTCCGGGATTAACGTGACTGCATTTCATGCAGACAACCGGGGCGGGGATGGCTTTTCCTGTAATTTCTGCATAAACATCAACTTCGAAGAATTTTTCGCTTGCGTTAAGTATGGTTTCAAGGCCGTTAACAAGATCGGCTTTATCTCCAGATGTGATGAATTTTTTCATCTCAGCAAGGCTGTCCGAAAACATTGAAAAGCCATCATTTAAGAGTTCCCGCGATTTTTTTACTATCTCCGCTTCTTCCGGCGGCCTTGTCATTTCATTAAGCTGGGCCCTGTATTCTTCAAGATGTTTTTCCACGCCCTGTAATTCTTCTTCAAATTTTTCAAATGTTATTTGTTCCGCGACTAATGACTGGGCAGCCACGATAATAAAATTTGCCACCGGCAGAAGGACCGGAGGAGGTTTTATTATAAGAAGACAATTAAGGCAAAATGCGCTTTCATCGGAATTATTGTATTTACAGTTAGGACATATCATCTCATCACGCCTTTCAATCACGTTATACAATAAGGTAGTTCTTCAACTCTATTTTTTAACCCTTCATTCTCTCAAATCCAACAAAAAAAAGGCAGGAACTTATTCCTGCCTTTTTAAATTATCTGTTATTGCGTAGCGCGGCAATCTGCCTTTTTACTGTCCCAGTGCAAATCCGGATCCATATGGGTAAGGCTGTATTGCATACCGCCCGTAGCCGGTTGCTGCAGGAGCTGCAGAGTTTGCGCCATATCCGCTGAATCCGTATCCAACACCGCTCATCATCTGCATCTGCTGAAGAGCCATCATCTGCTGCTGCTGAGTCTGCTGCTGGTTCTGGGCAATCAGGAAATTTCCTGCATCTGCGTATTTTGCCTGTTCAAGAGAAGATGCGCCCATCCCGGCAAGTCCTCCAACAGCTGAGCCTACTGCTCCGCCTATCATTGTTCCCAATCCAAGCCCAGCAAGTGTTCCCGCTCCGGGAAAAACTATTGTTCCGATTATGGCGCCTGCTATTGGTGCCAGAAAGGCAATGCCTTTTAAAAGGGCGCTTCCGATATCCCTTAACGGGTTGGCAGTCGCTTTTAATGGATCCTGCATTGGCTGAAGTCCGTTATAACCGTAGTTGTACATTATGTCCACCTCCATGAAATCTTCTTATTATTTATATCACGCAAAAGTATAAAATGTAAAGGGGGTAGAGAATATGCCCGCAGAATATACCTTGGTTTAAAAGGTATGATTCCTGATTGCAGGGACAAAAAAATAGCCAGCAGAAAATCAATCCTGCTGGCTATCAGGAATTCGAAACTTTAAATTATGGAAGCGGAATTTAATAATTCTGGTAGCTGTATGCCCAGTATCCGCCGTTAGGATATTTTATTATTCCGCTGCCCTGTCTGCCCAGGTATCCGCCCACGGTGTTTGTCATCATCTGCGGGGGTAATCCATAACCGCCGGCATATCCGCCAGCCTGTGGATATCCGTACCCTCCAGCCTGAGCATATCCTCCAGCCTGTGGATACCCGTATCCGCCTGCCTGGGGATATCCGTATCCTCCAGCCTGTGGATAACCGTATCCGGGATAGCCTCCTGTATAAGTCTGCGGCGGTTGCGCAGGGGGTTTTGTAACATGTCCGATTAAGCCTCCAAAAAGTCCTCCGACAGCTGCTCCAATGGGACCTCCAAGCAGGAATCCGCCGGCAGCACCTATGGCAGCTCCCTTGCCCTCCGGGGTTCCAAGAACCTTCATTGCCAGACCGGCTGCTTTTTCAAGAAGCCATCCTCCGGCATAACCGATGCTTGCACCGGCTACAGCGCCGATAGGTCCTCCCACGGCAAAACCTGTTATTCCACCAGCAACTGCTCCAACTGTTTTTGCAAAACTCATAAAACACCTCCATCGTTAGGCTTGTCTATCATATCACGACAAATCGTAAAAAGTAAATACCTGTTCAGAAGAAAATGCAGTAAAAAAGAGAGCAACGTATTTTATCATTTTATGCAATAGTGCCCTTATCCGATTCCTCCACAGCAAAAGGCTCTTCAGGCGGCTTCCCGGCACTTTGCGGTTTTTTCAAGTTTTTAATTTCTTCATTTATATTTATCACTGCCTGGAGGGGAATGCTTGCGTCCAGCGCCATCTTAAATCCAAAAGTAAGATGGTCCTGATTTGCATCTTCCAGGTACAGGCGCATCTTTTCCACCGCCTGTTCAAACTGGTTTAAGCCGTTATTCAGCAATTCAATGCTTCTTGCAATCAAGCCGCTTTCATCCTTGCTGTTTGAAGCTTCATTCGAAAGCTGTGCCGCTTCGCTTTTTGTTTCTTTTATTATCCTTGCAGTTTGATTAATTGTTTTTTCAAACTGTTTCCGGGAAATTTTCCCTTCCACCACATCATTTGCGGCGTCCAGCAGCTTTCTTAAGTTGCTTGTCATAATATACTGAGGACCTGCAATTTTTCCGTGCTCTTCCACCAAATCAACACCGGAGGGAGAAGGCTCCTGAACTACTTCAATCAGTTTTGCGCCGCATTTCTCGCAAAGGTTTGTTCCCGGAGGATTAAGGTAGCCGCATTTCACGCAAAGTTTCATCAGGGAGGTCAGGGCAACTTCATCCAGCACATCAAAAGAGGCATGAAGCCGTACAGTTGATTCTTCAAATAATTTCAATCCCTCATCGAAGTGAGCCGGGTCGCTGTCTTCAAGATACAGTCCTATTATTTCAAGGGCTTTTTTATTATCCTCCAGCGCCTGCATTACTTTAGGCACTTCTTCTTCAAGTCTGGCAGAGTTCAATGGCTGCCCGGCAATTGCGGAGAACTGCCGTACGGTGGCTTCGCAGGCGCCTCCTGCGTATTCAAGAGTCTCCCTGAGGTCATCACTGGAAAATTCTCCCGCTGCAATTCCAGCGGTTACTTTTTTCAGAGCATCCAGATGAGGCGATGAAAGTGTTTTTGTTTCAGGCTCACTCACGGCAATCCCCTCTTTTCTTGAGGAATTTTTCCTCCTAAATTCTTCTTCCCCGGAAATTTAAATCCTCCCAAAAATCCGGGGTCAGGTCTTGCAACGCACCATTTTGCAAATTTTGGGGTCAGGTTTTCTTTTAAATCCCTGCATGGAAGATGGCAAATGTGATGAGAGCATTGCAATCCCTTAATAATTTACAAAATATCCAACAGTCGTGATATAATCAAGGTTAGACGCAGGGTGCGTTCCCCGAACTGGCATGTAGCAGCATGGTCTTCCGGGCCGTGGCTATTACGAGATAGCAGAAAGCCCAGCGTGAGCGTGAGTGGTACCCGTCCCAAAGGGATGGGTCGAATACCCGCCCTGAAAGGGTGGGTGGGCAATCTCGCATTTGTTGTTGCATGTAGTGTCCAAGAATAGAAAGAGGTATTTGTAATTGAAAGAAATTCAGATAAAGCAATATGAAAGAATGGCGCAGGAGAACCCGCAGGATTTCGATGCCCATTACAAGCTTGCAAAGGCTTATGACGAGGAAGGAAACTTGGGCGGCGCTATCAAGGCATATGAAAAAGCTGCAAACCTTGCATCCACTAATACCCAGGTGAAGTTCAATCTGGGAGTTGTTTATATCAGGCAGAAGGCGCTGGATATGGCGTCCCGCCAGTGGCAGAAGATGGTTGACGATGACGGGGATTTCAGATTTGACGAGATAAGCTACGACCGGTATGGCTCTCTTCAAATGGCATTAAGGGAGATGAAAGAATTCCAGGCTTCAGCCGGTGAAAATTCTTACCAGCATTATACCATCGGATTTGGTTACAGCTGTCTCGGGCAGATTGCTCTTGCCCTGGAAGAATTTGATGCAGCTTTGAAGACGAATTCTAATCTTGAAGCCGCTCATTATCACAAGGGCTTGTGTTTCTTCCGCATCGGCAAATTCAATGAAGCCGTTCAGGAATTTTTGGCTGAGCTTTCTATCCGGCAGAACAATCCAAATGCCTGCTACTGGATGGGGATGGTACTCATGGAGCAGGGCAGAAATTTTCAGGCTCTCCAGCAGTTCAAGAGAGCGCTTGATATAAAGCCCAGGTATGTAAAGGCTCTTTATATGCTCGGCGCGGCGCATGCCAATCAGGGTCAGGACGAGGATGCATTAAGATGTTTAAACCGTGTCCTTGAAATCGACAAAAATTTTGCTAAAGCCCATCTTGAGCTTGGCAAAATCAGTGAAAAACAATTTAAAATGGACGAAGCCCTTACCGAGTATAATAAAGCAGCCGGGCTTGATACTGCCCTGAAAGAGGCTCATTTAAGGCTTGGCATGCTTTACAAAAATCTTGGAAGAGCCGAGCTTGGTTTACAGGAGTTTGAAAAAGTCATTGAACTTGATGCCACGGAAGCTGATGCCCATTATTATTCCGGAGTTACCTATTCCCAGCTTGGAAAAAACCGTGAAGCGGTGCGCAGTTTAAAGAAAGCCCTGGAATTAAATCCTTCAAACAATTCAGCCCGGTACAGTCTTGGTCTTGCATATTTCAAAATAGGCGATCTTGACAAAGCAATTGAGGAATACAACAGAATTCTTGAAATCAATCCCAGAGAAACCCAGGTAAGAAACAGCCTGGGTCTTGCCTATTTCCGCCAGGGCCAGCTCACCATGGCAATCAATCAGTTTCAAACAGTTGTGGAGTCAAACGCAAGAGATGCCTACGCCCATTATCATCTGGGTACTGCATATTTTAAATTAAACCAGCTTGACCAGGCAATTGAGGAATATATGAAAGCCGCCGAGTTAAATCCGGACAGTGTCTATGCCCGGTTCAGTCTTGGAGCCACATATTCCAGAAGCGGAAGCTATGATTTGGCAGTGGAAGAATTTCAAAAAGGAACGGAGTTAATGCCGGCGAACGAATCAGATCTTGCAAAGTTTGCCACCATGCAGCTGCTGGCAGCTATCGGCGTTGAGCATGCAAAGCAGGGGAGAAAAATGCAGGAGCTTTACAAGCGTCTTGACGAGACTTACCTTGCCACCGTAAAAGTCCTGGCAAAAACAGTTGACGCAAGAGACTCCTACACCAAGTTTCATTCGGAAAGAGTTTCAAAGATTTGCGTAATGCTTGCGAAAGAACTTGGTCTTTCAGAGGATGAAATCCATGAGCTAGAGATTGCCGCCTATCTTCATGACATCGGGAAGCTAGGAATCCCCGACAGTATATTGCATAAGGAAAGCGCGCTTCTTGAAGAAGAGAAAATAGTGATTAGGGATCATCCAGTGATTGGGTTTAAGATGCTTGAGGATGTGCCATTTCTTAAAAATGTGCTTTCCGCAGTTAAATATCATCATGAGAGAATTGACGGCACGGGATACCCTGAAGGCTTAAAAGGCAATGATATTCCCCTGCCGGCAAAAATAATGGCTGTGGCTGATGTCTTTGATGCATTGACAACCAACCGGCCTTACAGGGATGCCCTCTCGCCCCAAAAAGCCATGGATGAGATGGTGAAGATGAAAGGAACTCAGTTGTATCCGGAAGTCGTGGATGCCTTCGCCAAAATCCTTGATAACCTTATTTTGATTCTGTAGCGCACGCTCCCCGAACGGGAAATTTCTTTCTTTTCACATCGGGGAGAAGGAAAGGGGAAAGGCATAAAGTTTGCGCCAGAGCCTACAAATATGATATAATTTATATCTAAAAGTCATTGCGAGCGTCGGGTCCCCTCCCTGAAAGGGTGGGTGAGCAATCTCGTGGGTGAAGATTTGTACAACAAAGTAACGGCGCTCGGCGCCGGCTCTCCCCTCCTTATAAATTACTCTGCATCAAGACTGCGGGGTATTCCGGTCGCAAATTAAAACGTTGGCTTTATATATTTTTTTTGAAAGGTGCGTCCCGACCGAACAGGAAGGGTTTGCAGAGCAAAAGCACGGGTTTTTCTAAAACTTCTTAACGAGCGGAGAGAGTTTAGAAGTTTCTGTAAAACCCTGATCTCCGCAATGTTAGTCAAGCGAATAGCTTGACGAGAGCGAAGCGGAAAATTAAGGAGCGTCAAAATGCAGAAAAAAACAGCAGTATTATCAGTGATTTTTATTATGGCATTTTTTGCATTTATTCTTGCAAACACCTCACCGGCATTTTCTGCGGATTCTCCTTCCCAATACGTCATTGCGAGCGATAGCGAAGCAATCCCTTCCATTATATATAAAGGTCAGCCGGTTAATTTTCAGACTCCTCCAATCTTTGAAGGTGACGAAATTTATCTTCCCGTCAGGGACATCGGTACAAAGCATCTCTTCGAGCAGATGGGTTATTATATTGACTGGTCTTATGCGCACGAAACTTTAAGCCTTTTTTCCGGTGAAAAAAAATTAAAGTGGAAGTCGGATTCCACTACCCTTGAATTCTGCGGCAATACCTTTGAAGCAGAGAAAAATATAATGCTTAAAGACGGAACTGTATATATACCTGTAAGGGCTCTTGGAAAGATTATCGGAATAACCCCGGTTTTTGAAAACGGAAATTATGTCTTATATCCTCTTCTTGCCGGATGCAAAGTTCTGGAAAGCAACGGTCTTTTAAATGTAAAGATTGATTCCGGCATGCCGTTTGAATTAAATGTGAATAAGCCTGCAAAAGATAATAATGCCTCTTATATTTTAAGCCCCATGATAGCCGCCCAGAAAGAAATTAATATTGAACAGGGCGGGGTTTCTGTTCATGTTGTCCAGCAGGGCACAGACTGTATTCTTGATGTAAAATTCCCGGAGAGAAGAAAAGTGGAAGTTTCCCGGAGCGATACCCAGGAGGCTTTAATTACTGGTGCGCCTGATTTTCCCTCGCCGGCGCTTTTCTCTCCCCAGCAGATTTTCGGCGCCAATTTTTCACCTATGGGCGAGAACCAGCTTATGACATTTAAATTTTCCGGGACTGTCCAGTACTTCTGGAGATATGATTCTCAGGCAAACAAACTTTATATCCAGATTCCCCAGGTTACTCACGCGCCTTCCGCCTCCGACGACTGGAAAAATAATTTCACCGCCGGCGGAGAATTAACTTTATCAAAAGTGGGAAGCCAGAACATGGCTCTTATAAGCATTAATTTAAAAGAAGGCACATATTTTAAAATTTATCCTTCAAAAGAAAAAAATGACGAAGTGGTTGTGGAATTTTCAAATAAACAGTGGAAAACTCCCATAGCGGCGGAGGGTTTCTCGGAGACACGCCCTGCTGGAGTAATCATAGTTATTGATCCGGGCCACGGCGGCTCAGATCCCGGTGCAATCAACTGGAAATCCGGGCTTTATGAGAAAAACATAAATCTTGATATAGCGCTTAAACTTAGAAGCGAGCTCACGGCTCTTGGCTGGACGGTAATCATGACCAGGACTGAAGATGTTGATGTAGGTTATCCCAACGATTCTGCCAAGGAAGAGCTTCAGGCAAGAGTTGATGTGGCGGAGAAAAACGGCGCCACCATTTTCATAAGCCTTCACTGCAATGCCATGTCTTCTCCAAATTCCAGAGGCTCATCAATTCACTGGTACAAGCAGGAGGACTATGCGCTGGCTCAGTCTTTAAGCAATGTTCTTTCAGATAACCTGGGACTGGTGGACAGGGGTCTTTGCAGAAATCAGTTTTATGTGTTAAGACATTCTTCTATGCCGGCAGTTTTAATTGAGATGGCGTTTATTTCAAACCCTTACGAATCAAGCCTTCTAGCCAGTGAAGACTTCAGGTTGAAAATTGCCAGAGCTCTTTCTCTGGCAATCAATGAATTTGTAAAAACCCGCACCGCTACAAGGTAAAACTGGTCCCATCTCCCTTGTGTGAGAGGGGAAGGTGAGGATTGGCCATTGCATGTAGCGCCCGTTCCCCGAACGGGCATTTTTCCCCTCTTTTTAGTTGTAGTGGTTGAGCTTGCTCGACTCATTCGGGATTTATCCTCTTCCCCTCTTTGCTAAAGGGGCAGATGGAGTTAATTATTCCTTCTCATTCAGGTAGAGAGAAAAGCAAAGCACCTAAATAATCGCCTCGCTGGGATTCTTTACACTGGTTATCTTTACTTCCTTCAGCTTCGGCGGGGTAATATCGCAGGTGCCGCCAATTACCTCAAATTCAAGCTTCATCGGGTGCTGCTGAAGAGGGTAGCTAACATTCCCGCAGTTGTCCTGAAGGATTACATTGCTGAGTTTGTACCTGCCGTTCGGGGCATTTTCAGGGATATGAATGGGGCAGTCAAACATTCCGGTCTCGGCATTGATATTATTCGTCCCCCCGCTGAAAGTCCTGCCTGCCGGTCCTTCAAAATGAACAAGGACACTCATTATTCCTGATGCGTCTGTGGCTTTAGCGCTCACAGTAATCATGCCGCCGGGCATTGCCTTTGAAAGGGCTTCTTTTTTAACGCTCTTTTTCTTCTGTTGCGCCATGTTAAACCTCCATAAATCTCTTTGTTATAATATACCCATTATTTGAAGAACTTATTCCGTTTGATCTTTTTGCGGCTCTGTTTCTTTATCCGGCGCTTCTTCTTTTTTCTTCACAACCAGATAGCCGCCCTCTTCTGCTTCAGGTGTTCCGACTAAGACTCCCCGGGGCTCCTCAGCCTCCAGAATCGGCTGAGAAACAGTTGAAAGCTCTTTTTTCAGGTTCTTTATACGGAAATAAACTCTTAATGTTATGAGAATGATAATCAGAACAGCAACAGCCGTAATTATTATCCACTTTAGATGAGGCTTTAAACTTTCCAAAAAAGCCGTAATTGTCATTGTAAAATAGTTCAATGGAAGCCCTCTTATTCCTTCTGACAACAAATTAAAATGCACTCTTGCTTCTTAATCCTCTCCCCATCGGGGTTGCCAAACTAAAAAACGCCCATAATAATGGTGCGTTTCGGTATTTCATGGTGGGCGGAACAGGATTTGAACCTGTGACCTCCTCTGGATGGCTTGCTATTATTCTTGACAATCTTAACAAAAATGTTATAATCTTAATAAAAGTGTTAAGAGGCGTTTCATGAAATTTAATATATCTCTGGATGAGATAATAAGTTCTAAAGCGAAGATGAAAATATTAAAGTACCTTTTTGGCAACGAGGCGCCGATGAGCGAAAGCGAATTGGCAAAGATTGTTCGCGTATCTCATATGACAATAAATAGGCTGATGAAGGAACTGCATACTTTTAACATGGTTAGTATGGAGCGGGTGGGCAATGCCAACGTATGGTCAGCTAATAAAGAAAGCTACGCTTATAAAACTCTCTTTAAAATAATTCAAAACATCTTAACCAGTCCTGCGCCCCTGGAACATCTAAAAGAAATTATTTTTAATGCTTTACCAAAGAAGCTGGTTAAAGAAGTAATTTTGTTTGGTTCAATATCAGAAGGAAAATCCAGAATAAATAGCGATATCGATTTATTTATTTTAGTAAAATCAAAACAAGAAAGCAAGGAGCTATCCGCCTGTATAGATAAACTTTCAATTTTATGCCTCAAGCTGTATGGCAACAGGCTGTCGCCTTATATATTGACAGACGCAGAGTTAAAAAGAAAAGAAAAATTACCTTTGCTGGAAGAGATAAGAAAAGGGATCCAAATAATTTAAGGAGATTTGGAATGGAGAAAGTAAAAACCCGAAATGTTGATAGAAATTTATACATAAATTATTTAACAAGAGCTGAAGAATGTTTAAGTGCCGCCCGGCATTCTTTTAATATAAATCAATGGAATGCAAGTACGATAAGTGCAATTCATTCAAGTATAGCTGCGCTGGATGCGTTATGTGTTTATTTTCTTGGCCAGAGATCTGCCGGACAGACTCATGAAGATGCAATTGTTCTATTCCGAAGCATTAAAAAACTTTCAGCAAAGGTAATTTTTCTTTTCTTTTTAACTCTGCGTCTGTCAATATATAAGGC
>JAMDEM010000097.1:12287-13070 GCA_023486985.1 Bacillota bacterium | reverse complement strand
GGAAGCAAAGGGATTAAAAGCCCATTTTGAAAGTTCCACGCCGTACGCATCAAAACCTTGGAGTCTTGCTTCTTCAAGAAAAATTCCGGTTGAGCAGCCTACGTCCAGAATTTTCCCTGCGTCAGTAAGATTCCTTATTTCTTTCAATTCTGCCTGGAATTTTTTTCTCCGCTCTTCCTGGGTAAGAAGGTAGCAGGCATCTTCGACATTTTTATAGCTTGCCCGTATGAGAAGATCATCGCGGCGAGGGTAGGAATATACAAGCCTGCAGGAATTGCATTTAACTATTTGGCTGTGAGGCTTTTTCCCGCCGAGGAAAATTGAAGAATAAGAATAATAAGAAGAAAGCTCCTCGTCTGTTTTGTCTTCCATAAAAGGAGGCACTTTGTAAATTACCGTGTATTCTTCGGATCCGCAGAGATTGCAGGGCATATTTTTCCTAAATTTTCCGTTTCACTCTCGCTGAGTTATTCTCTCAGCTCTACTTGCGGAGACAGGGTTTTACAGAAACTTCTAAACTCACATCCGTTCGTTAAGAAGTTTTCAGAAAAACCCGTGCTCTTGCTGTGCAAGCCCTTCCTAATCGGTCGGGACGCACCTATGAGAAGCGTTTTTTAAATAAAAAGATTAAATTCTGCCAGCCCACGCTGAAAGGAGCAAGCTTTGTTTCTCCCACTCTTGGATGATAATCAATGCAAAATTCTGCAAATTTTATATTTTTTGCTTTAATTGCTTCAATTTTTATTTCCTCGGAAAAATTCCAGTCATCGCTTGTTATGTTCA
>JAMDEM010000097.1:0-12277 GCA_023486985.1 Bacillota bacterium | reverse complement strand
AAGACAAAACAGACGAGGAACTTTCTTCTTATTATTCTTATTCTTCAATTTTCCTCGGCGGGAAAAAGCCTCACAGCCAAATAGTTAAATGCAATTCCTGCAGGCTTGTATATTCCTACCCTCGCCGCGATGATAATCAATGCAAAATTCTGCAAATTTTATATTTTTTGCTTTAATTGCTTCAATTTTTATTTCCTCGGAAAAATTCCAGTCATCGCTTGTTATGTTCAGGTACGGAATAATGTCGCGTTTTATAAGCCACATTCCTGTTAAAATGTCCCTGACATTTTTAAAATAAAGCACATTGAAAGCCCAGGTAAGCAGTTTATTGCCGATGAGATTTACCGCTTTCATTGAATCCGGGACTTTTAAGGGAAATCTTGAACCTGAAAGGAAATCTATATTATTGCCTGCAGCAAAATCCAACATTTCGGCTATCTGGTAAACCGGATAAGTTCCGTCGCCGTCAATAGTGGTAATATATTCAGAAGTGGAATTTTCAAAGCCCGTTTTGTATGCCCTGCCATAGCCGCGCCTTTCTTCGCGCACGACTTTTGCGTTTTTGCTTTTTGCTATTTCCGCTGTGCGGTCGGAAGAGGAGTCAACCACCATCACTTCGTCAACATAACCAGGAATCTCATCAAGCACCCGGGCTATGCCTGCTTCTTCATTCATGGTTGGAATTATCACCGTTATACTGTGCCCTTTATACAAGTTTTCTCCTTATTCTTTCGCTTGCGCTCTCGCATCCCTTATGGGTCGGCTTCATTCTTGAAATCAGGGTTTTGCGGAACCTTCCAGGCTGCGCTTTGCATCGGGGTTTTATAGAAACTTCTAAACTCATTTTCGTTCGTCAAGAAGTTCCAGCCAAAACCCGTGCTTTTGCTCCGCAGACCCTCCTTAATCAGTCGGGATGCACCTTATTCTATCATTTTGTAAGCATCAAAGATTTTTGTCATCTTCTCCCAATTTTCCTCTTTAGGTTTTCCCGAGAGAACATGGTCTGCCGCCATCAGCCCCATTTCCAGCGAATGATGGAGATTATTGTATTTAAACAAACCCAGTCTCCCGTTGGTGATAAGATTTTCTATTCCTTTCAGGTAATCAAGAACCGTCATTAGATTTTTTTGAAAGCCCACCGGATAAAGAGGATAGGTATGAGCTATTCTTCGGGAAAAGAAAGATTCAACTTCACTTTCCAGAAGAAGCCCGGATTTTTCAAGGTCTTTAATTGCCTTTTTAAAGAGGCTTTCATCTGATTGGTTCCATCTTTCGTCGTCCTTCTGACAGGAAAGCTCAATGCAGATAACTGATTTTTCGGACGGCACAGTTTTTTCGCTGAAATTTTTTTGCTCCGATATTCTGCTTAAATAAAATTCTTTTTCAGGAAAATAATGGCCGATGCAGTTTGAAACAAATGACTTGCGGGCTATTATATAAAGCAGAATGAGACTCCTGTATTTAAGCTCCTTGGAAGCTTTAATTACTTCATCAGGTGGAGCAGGATTTATCAGTTTTATCAGCACGGGAAGGGGTATGGTTGAGATAAGAAAATCTGTTTTTAATGTTTCCCTGGAGCCGGATTTTTCTATATTTATAGATTCTACGGCGCGCTTTTCAGGGTGAAGATTAATTCCGGTTGCATTGGTAAGAGTGTGTGTTTTTCCACCGTCCTGGCGGATGGATCTCTCAATTGAGGAGGTTATATTCCCTATGCCTGTTTCCGGGTAATAAAAGCATCCAGCAGGGTAATAGGTGCCTTCCTGAAAATCTGATTTGTTTTTTCCTTTAATCATTCCCAGAATGATGTCTTTTACCCCGGGCATGGAGATTCTTTGTTCAGCCAGGAGCGAGTCAATATCTCCCGGGTCCATGCCCCATGTCTTCATGGCTATAGGTTTAAAAATATCGTCATAAATGTTTTTTCCAAATCTTTTTATAACCCAGTCCCTGTAAGTTTTAATTTCTTTTTTACCAGGAGCAATAGCGCTCCCGAGAAAGCTTAAAATATATCCTGCCGAAACTAAAGGAGAAAGGCTTAAAATTATATCCTTGGGGCTGATAGGGTAGGGCAGGAATTTTCCTTTGAGACGGACCTTTAATTTTTGTTTTATCAAGAGCAGATTGACTCCGGCAAGGCTCTTTACAAATTCATAGATTTCTTTTGTATGGGGGGTAAACCTGTGGGGACCAAGGTCAAGGATGCAGCCGGAGTGTTCAAAACTTGCGCATATTCCTCCGGTGAACGATTCTTTTTCAATAAGATAAACGTCCTTTTTAAGGGAGGCAAGTTTAAAAGCGGAACTTAAGCCCGTGGGACCGGCTCCCAGAACAACAACGGTCATTTAGTGCCAAGTTCTCCGTCGTATATTTTTTCTATTGCTTCAGTATGGTTTTGTATGCTAAACCTGTCCTGAATTCTTTTGCGGGCAAGTTTTCCCAGAGTCACGCATTTCTGAGGATTTACAAGAAGCGATTCAACCGCATTTCTTATTGCGGAGGAATCTCCATGCGGAATCAGCATTCCGGTAATGTCGTCTTCAATAATTTCAGGAACTCCTCCCACCGACGTGGCGATCACCGGTTTTTCCAGCGCCATGCCTTCAAATATCACCCTTCCGAAGCTTTCCCTCCAGGAAGCTGACACAATGATGTCAACACCGGCAAGAACGTTTATAATGTCATTTCTATAGCCCAGGAAAAGCACGTTATCCTGAATTTGTTTCTTTTCAATAATTTCTTCTAAAACGCCAAGATAAACCTGGTCGGCTCTTTCAGTGTCACCGACTATCAAGAAGATAATGTCTTTGTTCTTTTCAAGAATCTGCGAAGCGGCGTCTATGAATTCAGCATGCCCCTTCTCCGAATTAATGGAACCGGCAATTGCCACTATTTTCTTTTTAGGGTCAAGCTTAAGCTCTTCTCTTAAGGTGCTTTGAACAGCGGTTGGATCGTACTCAGCCGGGTCAAGTCCGTTATAAATAACCTGAACTTTTTTCCCGATGTTTAAATCGTTGAACAACTCGGCAGATTTCTCCGAGTTTGCAATGATTCTGGTGGAATTTTTTGCAATCGTTTTTGCCACAAAGTTTTTCCAGTTTCCTTCATCATATAGTTCCCGTACATGCCAGATTAACGGCTTTTTTGTGTACCGGCAGGAGAGATAAGCGTTAAAGTTAACGCTGGAATTTACGTGAACAAGGTCAATCTTTTTGTTTACAATATAATCAATGATATTATAGACAGCCGGAAAGTATTTGGTCATGAATACAAAATTTTGAACAGGGTTTGTAAAAGTAAAGTAATTCATTTCCATGGGGATAATCCGAACTTCAACTTCCTTGTCCCTTAACATATCAACAAAAGGCCCGTCTGCCGGACAGACTGCAAAGAGCTTGTATTTTCTCTTGTTGATGTTTTTAATAAGCCCAAGGAGGCTCAAAGAAGCCCCGCCCGGATAAGATTCATGATTTACATAAAGTATGTTTTTCATAAGCTTTTAAGAGAAACTTGAAATCTCTTTCACAAATTTTTTTGAATTCCAGTTAAGCACCGGAATTCTGTTTAAAGAAAATGGGCTTGTCTCATCGTTATTAGCACCTGAATTAAAGGTTGCGGCTGCTCTGTATCCCGCATTTTTTAATCTATCTACAGTGAAAGTTTCATATTCTCCCCACGGGTAACAGAATATACTGCATTCTTTTTCCAGTTTTTGTTCTATTGTTTTTCTGGACAGGTCAATTTCATATTTTAACCGCTCTTTGAACTCTTCCTCCGGTTCCCAGACACCGTGAAGGTTTTTCCCTTCAAGGAATTCCATCAAAGTGGTGTCCAATTCCTTCTTCCATGAATTTTTTTTGAAAAAATCCATTTCGCCCCTGCTGTTTACATGCCCTGCAAGGAGGTTTCTTATTTTTATGTCGTCGCAAAATTTTCGTGCAGCAATAGCGCTTCTATGCTGATAAACAGGAATTCCATTTCTTGAGTCGCCCCCGGTTGCTCCTTTAATCCACCAGTACTGCCCTTTGTTATAATCAGTAATTTCAGGGGAGGCGAATATCATTTTGTGACTGGCTCCGTGCGATTGAATATCAACAAGACCGCTTTCTGCCATGAATTTGATTTCTTCCCACGAAAGGAATCCTTCTTTTGAATCTTTTTCATCAAAGCTTTTTGTGTTTATATTAAAATGGGATTCAATTAAAGGCAGTTCTTTCTTTTTTATTTTTTTTGTCCATACATCTTCAAGGTTATACCTGGGTGACGGAGCTTCAAGGCATATTCTGCCGGTGCTGATGAAGATTGTTGCTTTAATGGAATATTTTTTTAATAAGGGGAAGGCGTAAACCCAGTTGTCAAGATAGCCGTCGTCAAAGGTGATGGAGAGGTCTTTATCGTGCGGGGAGGCAATGATTTCATTGAGATGCCGCGGCTTAAAACCTTTTTCAAGAAGTATTTTAAGGTGTGATTCAAAATTTCCAGGGCTGACACAATCAGGTCTTTTTTCATAATTTATATGATGGTAAGCCAGTACTATGAATTTCATGCTAGATTTTCCTTGCGTAAGCTATCATGGCATCACCCATGTTGAAATTTCTTGCAGTCCATCTTACTGCTTTTAAGAGCGTCTTTTTTACCGGATTGCCGGGAACTGAAACACTCCACCATAATTTCTCCGAGTTGGCAATTCTTAAGACTTTAAAACCGCATTTTTCAAGCATGGCTTTTAAGGTTTTTCTGCTAAAGTTGTAAAGGTTGACGCCCGGTTCAAGATGACTCCACTTTTTCCTGATGCTGCGGAACATTCCTTCAATCCTGGGGTAAAGAGCTTCAATGTCGTCAACCCTTATAACAAGAACACCGGATTTTTTAAGTATATTTTTTATCGTCAACAAATTTGTCGAGGGATCAGGCATGTAAATAAGGGTATCCCACATTGTCACCGCATCAAAGCTTTCCGGCTGAAATTTTTCCTCAGTGAAAATGTCATTGATTGCCTCGATTTTGTAATGTTCCCTGGCGTGCCGGGCTGCAGCAACGCAGGGTTCAACGCCGGTAACTTTCCAGCCTTTGTCACGGGCAGCTGCCATAAACTGGCCATAAGAGCATCCAATGTCAAGGAGTCTTCCCGGTTTCATCAGATTTCCAAGACATTCAAGGGCTTCAGAGTAAATCTGATCCCTTAACGGCGAGTGGGAGAAATTATTCTCCGTTTTAATTCGCGTGTAATCTTCAAGAAAAAGTTCCTTTATCCGGGAAGCCTCAGGCATTGGAATGGTATAGACCAGCCCGCATCCGGAGCATTTAACTATTTTGATATCGTCTTTTTGGAAGATGATTTTATACTTACTCACCGAACAGAGGTTGCATTGATTTTCAGAACTCACTTAAACTACTCCGCTTAAGGATCTTATTTTTTTCTGATACCAGTTATAAATGTTCCATTCGATTGGGAACCTGAAAAAACGGCGTCTCCAGCGTGACCGGGCTGAAAAGCAGAGGAACCGGTAAAAAGCCCGGAACATATAAGCAATAAGCCTGTTGTGCTTTGACTGAAATACCGGCGGCAGGATAATTTTTTTTGTATAAAACGGGAATCGTGAGATGGATAAAAGGGTTTTAAGCTTTGATAGTTTTCCGGGAGGCACCCATGGAACATTGGTGGTGTTCCCGAATTGAAAAGTACCCCATTCTTCCATAGAGGCTGGGGGAGTAAATCCTTGCTCAATGGCAAGGTCATAAATGGGTGTTCCGGGATAGGGTGTATAAATAAAAATACCGCTTATTTCTGCTGCCGGGTTTGCTTTGATAATTTCATCGATGACATTTAATGTTGCCTCAAGATCTTCACTGGTTTCCCAGGGAAAGCCCGACATAAAGCTGAAAAGTGGTTTAATGCCCAGTTCACCGCATAATTTTGTAGCTTTTATCATATGCCCGGGTTTTGTGCCTTTGCTGATTTTATTCAGGATTTTCTGGGACCCTGACTCTCCTCCAAAGGATATATAGTTGCATCCTGCATTTTTTATCAGATTCATAAGCTCTCTGGAAAAAGTCAGGAAGTGCTCTGACCGGCAAAAGCCCATCCATTTTATCTTCAATCCGGTTTCAATAATTGATTTGCAGATTTTTTCCACTCTTATTGGATCGGCAAAGAAATTGTCTTCTTCAAAGATAATCTGCCCGGGATTAAATTTTTTCACTATATAGGAGAGTTGTTCAATTACTTTTGCGGCATCCTGCCCGCGCCAGATTTTATTGTTTGAAGCCATGTTGCTGCAGAACTTGCATCTGCCGGGACAGCCCCTGGATGTATTCAATCTGAAAGAATGTGAGGTTCCGTATTTTTCAATATTTAACAGATGATAAGGCAGAATTCCGATACTGTTCATATCCAGCATCGGGCTGAAGGGTTTTGATACAATAGTGCTCCCGTTTTTATAAGCTATTCCCTGAATTTTATCTATAGGTTTTCCTGATTCAAAGCATTTGACGAGTTCAACCAGAGTATGTTCGCCTTCACCTTTGACCGCTACATCAACAAGAGGATTTTTAGCTGTTTCTTCGGGAAGCAGGGTGGGGTGGATGCCGCCCCAGACAAGTGGAATTTTCGGATTGATGTTGCGAATGAATTGGGCAATTTCAATGGAATTAAGGATTTGTGCACCGGTCATGACGCTAAATCCCACGCACAGAACATTGTCAAGATTCATGTTTTTGTAATTGTCTATGGTGGTGTCCAGAATTTCCGGCTTGTACCCCTCCTTTTCAAGAAAATATGAAAGAGAAAGCAGTCCCAGCGGTACAGTATAAATATCAGGAGTGTACGGAGCAGTTCCCATTTTTCTATAATCGGTATAGATAAGAATTATTTTTTTCTTTGTCATTTTTCGGCTAAAATCCCCAGATAGTTACCTTTCTTAATAATCCCGTTTTTAAAAGCAAAGTCTTTCAGCGATTCGTGAATGAATGATGGAAGCAGCCGCAAAGGGAATCTGTCAAAAAAGCTTGTAAAAGTGTATTTTTTAAGTTTTACAATTTTAAAACCCGCTTCTTCAAAGATTTTTTTAAATGATGTTTCGTTAAAAGAATTCAGGTGCCCGTTTATTTTAAACGTTTTCAGGCAGTGGGGGCAGGCTGCATCCAGCAGTATTTCGCTGTCGGGAACAGTGGCAAGAAGATATTTTCTGGAAATTCTTTTTAATTCAGCCACTGCATCCGCTGGTTTTTCAATATGCTCAAGGATTTCGACAGCGGTGACCAGATCGAAGGAATTGTCTTCAACAGGGATTGAATAAACAGAGCCTTCAAAAAATTCAATTCCCGGGAAAGTTTTCCTGGAAAATTCAACTCTTTTTGCGGAAATATCCATTCCGGCAACTTTATTTATTCCTTTTAGCTTGAAGACGGAACAAAGATAGCCGTCCCCGCATCCAATATCAATTATGGAAGAAGGAGTCATGGCAGATAAAAAAAGTTTCATTACCAGTCTCACCCTGTGGTTTTCAAGAATATCCTCAGATGGAATAAATCTTAAGTATTCTGCTTCTTTTTCATAGTATTCTTTCCAGTTTTCATTCATTTTAGCTTTAAAATTTTCTATATTGTTATCTTTATTCCTTGTTCCGTCTTATTTTACGATTAGTTTTTCTTATTTCCGGCTCCCTTTAAGATATAGTTTTTCATAAAGAAAATGGGCTCCCTGTCCATAAGGAAAATAGATGCCAGACTTGATATAATAATTATTATAATTGAAAAAATAAGGGAATAAAAGATGGGAATCGAAATAAGTTTGTTGAGCATTGAAGTACCCATTAAAGATATAAAAAAAGCTACAAAAAGCTTTAAGATGAAGAGCACTGTTTCTTTCCCGTCGGCACCTGAAATTTTTATTACATAAAACAGCTCAAGCAGGCCGGTTATTGCAAAAGTTATTGATACTGCTACTGCGGTACCGGGCAGTCCTAAAAATTTTGTAAATGGATATATTGAAAAAAGGAAGAACAACAACGTTCCGCTCATTATTTTAAGGTCTATCTGGGGCTTTCCTGTTGCCCAGAGGAAAGCCGAGCAGATGGAGGTCAATGCTCTTGAAAATCCTGCGGCACACAGTATCTTCATGGGCAATACCATTGGCAGCCATTTTTTCCCAAGCAAAACCACAGTGAGTTTTTCCGCCGGGATAAAGATAATTGCTGCCACCAGGGCTATGATGAACATATTTACTTTAAAAATTTTAAGGAAGATTCTTTTAAGGTCTTCAGGATAATCCTGGAATTTAGCAAAAAGAGGAATGGTTATCTTGTTAAAAACCCCTGCAATGCCTGTAGCTGGCAGGTTTGAGAAAGTATAACCCATCAGATAATATCCAAGAAAGGTTGAGCCAAGTATCTTCCCAACTACGGCGTTGTCTCCCTGCATAAATATGAATGCTATTATAACGACGCCGGTAATTGAGGTTCCGTATTTAATTAAGGAAAAAGCATTGTTTTTGCTGAATTTAAACGATGGTTTCCAGGGATATATAATATTACAGGCTGCCAAATTTATAGCTGCAGAAAGTACCGATGCCCAGACTAGACTCCATAGTCCATGCCCTGTTTTAGCAAGAATTATGCCAGAAACGATAAGGGTGACTGCTGATAGGAATTCCGGCACAAAAAGTTTCTTGAATTCCATTTCTCTGTTCATCAGGGAAAAGGGAATAAGAGTGAAAGGGTTAAAAAGAAGTGTAATTGAAAGCACTCTGAGAACCGGCAGGAGTTCCTTCTCATTAAAGAAAGAAGAGAGAAATGGGGATAAAATGGCGCAAAGCAAGAAAAGAAAAACAGCCATTACAAGCGACATTACGAATGCTGTGTCAATTGATTCCTTGAAATTTTCTTTTCTTTGAACAAGAGCGGTGCTTAATCCCATATCTCTTACAAGACTAAGCGTAGTTATAACCAGAGTTCCCAGAGCAAAAATTCCATAGTCACTTGGAAGAAGAATTCTTGCAAGGATTATTCTTGTAAGGAAATTTATTATCTGCACAGATGCGGAGCTGATAGTTACCCAGAAGACTCCGGAGGCTGTTTTTTCTTTAATTGACGAAAGATCTGGTTCCATATTGGGCTTTAAAGTTCTATTTTATCTGACATGATACCTTTCTGTCATCATTTATTGGAGGTAAAAGAGATTATTTTGGCGATATACGAATAACCGGGTGACAGCCATGAATAGTGTTGCATTCTTTGTATCCATGTGGTATTTTATAATCAAAATGCTGCTTATCTGAATGGAGACGCATAAAGCACAAATGAAATATATGGAAAACAATTTAGATATGCCTGTCGGGGAGCTTCTTAAGATCATGCAGGACAGGATTCTTTCGGGGACAGCATATTTTGGAATTCCTGCCGTTAAGAGCCCTCTTGATTTCTGGGTTTATCAGGAGATTATATATCAGGTTAAGCCTGATGTGATAATTGAGCTTGGAAACCACTGCGGAGGAAGCACCCTGGCTCTGGCTCATATTTTAGATAATATGAACAGGGGTAAAGTTGTAGGAGTTGATATAGATCATAAAAAAATACCATCTATAGTAAGAAAGCACACCAGGATAACATTGATAACAGGTGATGCATGTAAATCTTTTGAAAAAGTTAAAAATTTAATCCAGGAGAAAGATATAGTCCTGGTTATTGAAGACAGTTCTCATACATATGAAAACACTTTAAATGTGTTAAGGACATATAATTCTTTAATAAGGCAGGGGAGTTACTTTATCGTTGAAGATGGAATCTGTCATCATGGACTTGATGTTGGTCCTGATCCGGGACCTTACGAAGCCGTTGAGCAGTTTATAAATGAGAACAAAAATTTTAAGATTGACAGAGCCAGGGAAGCTTTTTTTATAACCTGGAACCCGAAAGGCTTTTTAAAGCGGATATAAAGTTAAATCACCTGTGATTTACGATTTCCCTAAAATTTTTTTAAATGCCTTTCTTAAATAAAAACCGGAATAAAGAATCAAAGCGCCCAGAAAACCTGTTATAAAATTATTGTATTTTTTGAAAACTGCAACTCTGTTTCGCAGCAGTACTTTATTGTATCTTTCCTTATCAGTTCCTGTGCTGCCGCTCCCCAGGTGAATAACTTTTGCTGAAGGAAAATATACCAGTTTGTATCCTGCCTCTGCAATTCTATAGCTCCAATCTACATCCTCTGAATACATGAAGTAATTTTCATCCAACAAACCTACTTTGTCAATTGTTTCTTGAGGAACCATCAGGCAGGCACCTGATAAAATATCCACATATGAAGGTTCATTGCTTTTTGCTTTATCATAATCAAAAGCCATTTTCCCGAGCCAGCTTTCTCTGAAAGTGCTAAGCAGTGTCATCTTTTTGGCACACGATTTCTGTATGTTTGAATTTTTATCGAGCAGCGCAGGTCCCAGAGCACCAACCTCCGGGCGATTCTTAAGGTAATTGATCATTTTTCCCGGCGCCTCATCTAAAACCACAGTATCACTGTTAAGAAGTAAAACATGTTTACCCTCAGAAACCCTTATTGCCTGATTGCAGGCTCTTGCAAATCCCAGGTTTTCTTCATTTTCAATGATTTTTACTGCGGGAAACCTCTTTCTTATTTCTTCGGAAGTTTTATCACTTGAATTGTTATCAACAACAAAAATCTCAAATTCCAACCCGGAAATTTCTTTGAAAACCGATTCAAGGCACTTAAGGGTTAGATCTCTGGTATTATAAGTAGCAATTATTACAGAAAGATCCGGGATTTTTTTTGCCATTTTTGATTAACCTTTTAAATTATTCTGAATAAATTCTTTTATCTCACCGTATTTTATAGAACCAATTGCTAATGAAAAAATAATGTAGCTGAGTGTTCCCGTGCCTAAGAGAAAGAAGGCATTCTTCAGATTCAGAATATCCCTGAGTATATACAAAAGTGCGAACATTAATGCACTTGCTATTATTGGTTTTAAATATAAATTCAAAACAAGCTTTGGCATAACTATATCAGGGTGATGTTTTTTATAAAAACAGTATAAGCTGGCAGTCAGGACAACCAGCTCTGTTGCAACGGTAGTAATCGAGGCAGCCGTCATGCCAAAGAGAGGGATAAAAATCAGGTTGGCGATTATGTTAAAAATTGCTCCTGCGGCTACTGTAAATATATAGTCCTTCATCAGGTTATTTGTAATTAATAAATAACTGAAAATATATACAATCCAGATTACCATAGGATTGATTAATAATATCTGAAACTGAAAAACAGATGGATAATACTGGGCGCCGAAAATTATGACAATAACCTCTTTTGCCAGGAATATTCCTCCGATTACAAGAGGTACAGCCATAACCGCTATTATTTTTTGGGTATATAGAACAAGCTTATCCAGTTTTTCGAATTCTTTATTTCCCGCAAAGCTGGACATCAGCGGATAGATTGAAGAGTAATAAAGGCCCATGACGGAAACTATCAGAAGCATTAATTTGTAGGATACGCTGTAGTATCCCACAGTTTCTGAACCGGCAGTGAACTGAAGCATAACCTTGTCAAAATTGTAGTAAACTTGCAGAGCCAGAGCGGAAATCAAAAATGGCAGGGAATTTTTTGCAAGAATTTTTATTTGAGTTAAATTTACCCTGTCCCACACAAATTTAATCTGATTTCTTAAGAGATGAAAAGCAATTGCGGTGCCGATAAAGGCTGTTAAGAGATTAACAACGGGCAAAACAATGATATCTTTAAAAGTATACAGGAGTACAATGCCGAACAGCACATAGCCAACCTGGGAAATTATGCTGGAGACAGCGAGATATTCCATTTTTTCATGGGCTTGAAATATATATGACATATTCAATGCGGCCGGGATAATGGCAAGTCCAAAAAGGAAGGTAATCCATTTAATTCTTGTATCAAGGGGAAGAGCAGAAACAATCAGCCCGAGTAAAATAACAAGCAGAAACGCAAGAACTGTTTGGATGACCAGAATATTGGTTCCATAAGAGCCGGTCTTTGATTTATCTTTAGCGATTTCCCTGATACCAAGGGCATTTAAGCCAAAATCGGCAAAAAGGATGAAATATGAACAAAAGGCAGCGGCGAATGCGAGCTGCCCTAAAGCTCCTGCTCCTAAAGTACGGGCAATATAAATTGACAGGATAGTGCCGAATAAGCGTGTAACAGCCTCAGTGGCACTCAAGGATAGGAAGTTTTTTATGACTCTCCGGCTTGTCTTCACTGGCTGGGATTAAGATTTTTCCCCATT
>JAMDEM010000193.1 GCA_023486985.1 Bacillota bacterium | reverse complement strand
TAGATCATAACTGTTTTTATATCGGAGTGTCCTAGAAGCTGCTGAAGAGAAAAAGGGTCTCAGCCATTCTTAACATAAAAAGTGGAAAAGATATGCCGGAGAGTATGATGGCTGAATCTTGCATCTTTTATTAAAATATAGTAAGTATGGGGGTGGGGGAAAACCTAAATTTCTGCTACTTCAGCCAAGTCGGGAATGTAGACGTACTCATTTAGCTGCTTAAATATGGTTCTAGTGTGCTGTTTCTAACAGATCTTTACACAGTCATTGCGAGGAGCGAAAGCCGGGTACTCACCGCAAAGCGGTGGGTGAGCAATCTAAATCAAGATTCTTCGCTTCGCTCAGAATGACAAACACAGTAAAGGGATTTATGCGACACTACACTAGCATTGTCTGCGCAGTGGCTTCAGTTATTTTAAGGAAAAATTCGATAACCACACTTTAATCGTTTGTAAGCCTTCCGTCGCCGGTAATGGGTATTTGGGGTCCCAGGAATCTGGGCAGGGGATGGATGATGTTAAGCTGGATAAATGCCTTAGCGCGCGCAAGAGCTTCCCTGGTTTCATTAAGCAATGCCTCAACGTAAAGCCGCCTGTCAGCTGGAACCCCCACTGCATCTATACCCAGTACCCGTGCAGTATAAATAGCCCGCGAAAGATGATATTTCTGCGTAACAATGATAGCTTTTTTAACTTCAAATATATCGCGGGCGCGGTACAGGCTGTCATAAGTGGAAAAACCTGCATGATCCATAAAAACATCCTGCGGGGGGATTCCTTTTAAAAGCACATATTTTCGCATAGTATTGACTTCGTCATAGTTTATACGGCCGTGGTCGCCGGTGAGAAGCAGTTTCTTTACCTTTCCCATTCTATACAGTTCGATGCCTGTATCAAGGCGGTCGGCAAGCATAGCTGACGGTATATCGCCTTTAAGCACATAACATCCAAGAACGATTGCCACCGGAGCCTGCCGGGCTTCGAGGACTGACTGAATGATGGCAGTCTTACTGTCTTTGATAATTATAAGGTTAATTACCAGAACAACAGCGGCAAAGACTGCTATGAGAAGCAGAACAGTGATGATTATGCGTTTTAGTTTTAAATTACTTTTTGCCGGTTTCATATTGAATTTATTATATCACTATTTACATAAATTTTCATTCCTGTTATAATTTTTAAAGTTAAATGTGCCGGGATGGCTCAGGGGTAGAGCAGCTCACTCGTAATGAGCAGGTCGTGGGTTCGAATCCCACTCCCGGCTCCAGGTATTATATTATGGTAATAGGTATTTATTTTTTCTAAAATGTCGTGATATACTTATAGAGCAAAAAGTGGCATTTTTTGGTTTGTAAAATCTTTTTTTATAAGAGGTGTAGGTATGCAGATTAGAGATACAAACAGCAAATTTGTTCAAGGGGTCAAGGCGCACGCTGCAACTCCGGGCAAGGTTAATGCAGCGCCTCCGTCTGCGGACATGCATGACCCGAAAGATGTTGTTGCACTTTCAGACCGGGCAAAAGCGCTCCAGGCTGACGGTCCTCCTCCAGATCCAAGAAAAGCTGATGCAGACATAAAGACCAGAGAAGCTACCTGGCCCAGAAGCGGAGACAAACAAGTAGTTAAAGATCTAAAGAATGAATATAAGGGCTTGTATTCTGACGCAGATAAAGGAAGAGAGTATGCTAATCAGATTGCTAACATGGGACCTGGTTCTCATACTTTATCTGACGGTTCTACTGCTCAAGTTGCAATATCAAGTGACGGGGTGACAACAGTAAAAATCCAGAAAAATGGCAGCAATGGATATAGAGAAATAAAATTTAAGCCTCAAGATGCTACTTACCTGCAGGATAATCAAGTAACAAACGGTTTCCTCTGGATTAAAAATACTAAATCATTAAGAAGAGAGGGCACCACTGTAGTGTCATCTGATGAGAAAAGCTGGTGGAATTTCAAATGGGGGAAAAAAGCCACTACTTACGAGGCAGGCAACCAGACTATTACCCAAAGCAATCCGCCGGATCAAGCCGGGATTCTAATGACCAAGGGTTATTATGACAGTTCCAGCCATCCAGAGGATTCTCCGGAAACCTCAAGGGCAAATAAGGTTTTCCTTGTTATGGCAAACGGGATGGCTATAGAGCAAACGTGGATACCGGAACATTATGAGCAAAGAGGTCCAAGTCGTGTTAAAGTAGAGGGGAGATATGATTCCGTCCTCATTCCAAAGGAATGAGTATTATATCCGAGATCCTTCGCGGTAGCTCGGGGTTTTATAGAAATTTTTAAGCTCACCTTCGTTCGCAAAGAAATTTCAAAAAAACCCGTGCTCTTGCTGCGCAAGCCCTTCCTGTTCGGTCGGGACGCACCTCAGGATGACTGCGTGGTATTCCGATCGAAAATAAAAATAGTATTTAGTTTTTTCTGGAAACAAAATAAAGCCATGCCGGCTTTAAAGTCCTGCGCATGGCTTTTAATTTCACTCCTCTATAAAATTTTTGGGTTTTGAATGTTTTTCGCCGGCTTTGTGGACTTTTTCCGGATGGTTCTGCAGATCAGTAATAAGTTTTATTAATGATTCAGCCAGGTTCTTTGAATCATGGCGCACAAGATTTGTTTCGCTGATAAGCTTATCGGTTATTGATAGCACTCCAAGCTTTTCAATTTCCTCAATATCCGGCATTACAGGGAAAGAGCCTTCTGCTTTATACTTTTCAAGAAGCTTCTCGGGTATCTGTTCGTTTATAAGGGTGTAATCAAAGATGGGGTAGCCAACCTGGCGGATAATTGCTTTAACGTGGTCTGAAGCGCTGTATTTGTCAGTTTCGCCGCTTTGTGTCATAACATTGCAGACATATATTTTAAGGGCTTTTGACTGCTTTATAGCATCAACAATACCCCCCACAAGAAGGTTGGGCATTACGCTTGTATAAAGGCTTCCCGGACCAAAAATTACGGCATCTGCATCTTTTACCGCCTGGAGCACTTCCGCCGGAGGATGGCAATCGGCCGGCTTTAAAAAAATCTTGGTGATTGAGGATTTGCTTTTGGATATTTTTGTTTCTCCTTCCACGATTGTCCCGTCTGAAAGCTCGGCGCAAATAGTTGTAGGGCTCAGTGTTGCCGGAAGAACTTTTCCTCTTATAGCAAGAATTTTGCTTGAAAGCTTTATGGCTTTTTCAAAATCTTTTGCCACATTGGTGAGGGCAACAAGAAAAAGATTTCCGAAGTTGTGTCCGCTTATACCGTCGCCGACTTCAAAACGGTATTGAAATATTTCTGAAAGAAGCGATTCATCATCAGCCAGTGCAACCAGGCAGTTTCGGATATCGCCTGGCGGGATTACGCCAAGCTCATCCCGGAGCCTTCCCGAGCTTCCTCCGTCATCTGAAACGGCAACAACTGCAACTATATTGCTGGTATATTCTTTCAAGCCCCTTAAGAGGCTTGAAAGCCCGGTTCCTCCGCCAAAAGCTACAATTTTAAGCCCCTGTCCAAGGTGCCTTTTTTCATAGATAACTTCCACCAGCTTTTTTTGTTCATGGGGGATTATGGCTGAATAAATGGATGCAAACCACTGCCTGATTCCCAGAATTATCATAAAAAGTCCGACAAAGATAAGTCCCAGGTCAATCAGCTTTGAAGATACAGTTCTTCCCGTGGCATTTTCAATCATATGCTTAAGCCAAAGCTCAAAATTCACCGGTATTTTTATACTTGCAATTAGAATGCAGCCAAGGCTGAAAAGCGTAAGACCAACCCAGGAAAGTAAAATCCAGCGTTTGATTTTCATGCCGGGATAAAGCCATTTAAGAAATCTCATTTTTTATCAGCCTTCATTTTCGAACTATTAAGAATCACAGGCTGAAAGCCCATGAAATAACTAGTTTATTTTTTCAAGTCCCGGTGCTCCACTCTTACCCTGTATTTATTTTGCTGCAAAAATCTTGCCAGCTCGTTTCCCATGACAATCGAGCGGTGCCTGCCCCCTGTGCATCCGATGGCAATGGTAAGGTGTGATTTGCCTTCTTTTACAAATTCAGGTATTAAAAATTTGTTAAAGTCAAAAAGTTTTTTCATGAACTTTTTAGTGTGGGGAGATTTTAAAACATAGTCCATCACTGAATCGTTATTACCCGTCAGATTTCTCAGTTTCTCCAAATAGTAAGGGTTGGGAAGGAATCTTACATCATAAACCAGATCTGCATCCAGAGGGATACCGTATTTGTATCCAAAAGAAACAATTGTAATATTTATAGGTTTGCCGCCCCTGGAAGGGATGAAAAGGCTGCCTAATTCTTTTCGCAGGTGATTCGGTGTCAGGGCTCCCGTATCAATGACTTTATCAGCCATTCCTTTTATTTCTTCAAGCTGGCGTCTTTCAGCCTTTATTCCGTCAAGGATTCTTCCGCCGGAAGAAAGGGGATGCTTACGCCGGGTCTCGCTGAATCTTCTGACCAGAACTTCATCGGAAGCTTCCAGGAAAAGAATTTTATACTTAAAACCGTATTTGTTTATCTCGGATAGAGCTGAGATAAGATCCTTAAAGAACTGTTTGCCTCTTATATCAATAACAAGAGCAACTTTTTTTACCTGTGAATGTGCGCAGATCTGGGCGAATTTTGGAATAAGAGCAGGGAGAAGGTTATCAACACAAAAGTAGTTCATATCTTCAAATGCACGTATGGCAAGAGATTTTCCCGCGCCGGATAATCCTGTGATTATAATAAATTCTTCTTGCTGGGGCAAGTTAAATTCCTCCTATAAACAAGCGTTAAGTTAAATTCTCTTATTCCCGAAGCTTTCCTTCCTGATTATTTATGATTGATTAATCCTTAGCAAGGACATTATGAATTTCTCCGGCAAGTTTTCTGCTTATGCCGGGCGTTTTTGCTATTTCATCAATGCCTGCTTTTTTAAGCTTCTCAACACTTCCAAAGAAGTTGATAAGAACCTTTTTCCTTTTTGCGCCAATACCGGCAATATCATCAAGAATTGATTTTGTCAGTGATTTTTTTCTTAGCTTGCGGTGATAAGACAGTGCAAAACGGTGCGCCTCATCTCTTATGCGCATAAGAAGATAAAGCCCCTTTGAACCCGGGGGCAGGATTACGGGGGATTTCCTGCACGGGATAAAGATAGTTTCTTCTTTTTTTGCAATGGCAGCAATATTAATATCTTTTATAAACAGTTCACTTGCAGCTTTCAGGGCTGATTCAAGCTGACCCTTTCCTCCGTCTATCAGTAGGAGGCCGGGCAGGGGGATTGTATTTGTATCTTTAAGCCTTCTTGAAAGAAGCTCCTTCATCATTGCATAATCATCAGGGGTTTCTTTTACCCGTATCTTATATTTTCTGTACGAATCTTTTACAGGTTTTCCACCTTCAAAATATACCATTGAGCCTACTGCTTCCTTGCCCATAAGATTGGATATATCATAAGCTTCAATCTTCAAAGGAATCTCAGGCAAAAGCAGGAAGTCCTTGATTTCCATCATAGCTTCATCTTCTCTTGGCTTTTCAAGCTCCCGCGTGAGGTTTTCCAGATGCATGGCGGCATTCTTATAGGTCATAAGGGAGACTTCGCGGAGCTTTCCTTTTGAAGGGGAAAGAAGATTGACCTTTCTGTCCCCGATTTTTGAAAGCCACCTTTCAACGCTTTCTTTATTGTCAATTTTTTCCTGTAACACCACATTGGGCGGGATATATGTTCCTTCGCCGTAATAGTTTTGAAGAATTGATTCCACCTTTTCTGAGAAAGGGAGGTTCACAGGCATCTGAAGAATAAAGTGCTTATCGCCTGAAAGAATTCCTTCTCTTACCTGAAGCACCTGGCAGGCAATCCAGGAGTTTTTTTCGGCAAAGGCGATTGAATCAAAATCTACGGGTTTTGAAAAGATTATTTTTTGTTTCTCTCTTACCTTTTCAAGGGCTTGGATTATATTGCGCAGGCGCGCGCATTTTTCAAAATTAAGAGCTTCGGCTTCTTTTGCCATCTCCTGAGTCAGCTCTTTGAGGATTTTTGAAGAATGCCCCTCAAGAAAATCGCAGGCTTTTTGAGCATGTACCCGGTATTCTTCTTCTGAAATATATGCAGCGCACGGCGCGGTGCACTGCTTTATATAATAATAAATGCAGGGCCGGTAAAGCCTTCCCGGAAGTTTAAGATTGCAGGTTCTCAGGCGGAAAATTTTCATCATGAGCTTTAAAGTCTGGCGGATTGCCAGGGCGGAAGTATAGGGCCCAAAAAGCCTGCTTCCTTTCATTCTAAGATGTCTTACAACTTTCATGCGCGGGAAGGACTCGGGAGTTGTGATTTCCATGAAAGGGTACATCTTGTCGTCGCGGTAGCGGACATTATAGTAAGGACGGTATTTTTTAATTAAATTATATTCAAGGATTAGTGCTTCTACTTCGGAGTCGGTGAGGATATAATCAAAATCACGGATTTTTTCTATCATCGCCTGGGTTCTTGGAAGCAATTCCCGGGATTCTTTAAAATATGAACGGAGGCGGTTTTTTAAAGAAAGCGCCTTCCCCACATAGATAACCTTTTGAAATTCATCTTTCATCAGGTATACACCGGGGGACTCCGGCACTCTGGATAGCTTATCGAGGATATTCAATTTAGATTATTCTCAAAAATCAGTCTATCTTTTCAAATTGTTCGTTGCCGCAGGAAGGGCATGAAGGCAGGGTGTAATCTTCCATAGGCAGAGGCATTGTGATTATTTCTCCGCATTGAAGACAGCGGTAAGTTCCGGTGCTTACAGACTCACCTTTGTTGAACATTAATCTCCTCCATCTAGCTTTTAATTTTGCTTTTCAGGTATTGTATGGCTTTTCTTAGCTGCACATCCTTTTTTTTATCGCCAACGTATTGTGGGTCCATAGCGACTTTAATGTCGGGTTCAATTCCTCCGTTTTTACTTATATTCCTTCCTCCGGGAGTAAGATAGTGGGCAATGGTGTATTTTAGAGCCCCTCCGTCAGGCAGCCTGCTTACCTGCTGTACAGAACCTTTACCAAAGGATTTCTCGCCCATCAGGACAGCGGCGCCGGAATCTTTCAGTGCTCCGGCTGTAATTTCCGAAGCGCTGGCGCTGTACTTATTGATAAGAACAATTACAGGGACTCTTCTATGGAAGACTCCATAGGAATATTTATTTTCCGAAGCGCCTTCCGCCCTGGAAACAACCGAAACAACAAGCTGTCCCCTGGGGATGAAGTTGCTGCAGACGGAAACTGCCGCGTCAATATAGCCGCCTCCGTTGTTTCTAATATCAATTATCAGAGCTTTTACATGGTAAGCTTCCAGTTTATCAAGAGCATCGCCGAATTCTTTATTTGTCTCTTCACCGAACATTTTTAATTTTATGTATCCGATATCTTTCTCAAGTATCTTGGCTGATGCGCTTTTAACATGAATCAAATCTCTGATAAAAGAATAATCTTTTTCCGGCTGGTTTTTGCGCTTTATGGTTAAAACCACTTTTGAGCCTAGGGTCCCTCTTATTTTATTTGCTGCCACCTCAAGGTCAATGCCTTTGGTGGAAGCTCCGTCGATTTTCATTATCCAGTCTCCGGGCTTGAGTCCTCCCCTGTAAGCAGGAGTTTCTTCAATAGGCTCCAGAACGGTAAGCTGGTTATTATGTTTTTTATCCAGTTCTATATAAATTCCTATGCCGTGGAAATTGCCGCCGTTTATCTGTTCATCCAGATATTTATACTCCTTGGGTGTAAGAGCGTCTGTGTAAGGGTCTTTGTATGGAGCTTTTCTCAGGGCATCCATCATGCCTTTTAAAGCAACATAAACAAGCTCATTTGATTCAAATTTAAACTCATATTTATCCAGCAGGCTGTTGAACTGGCTTTTAAAGTTGTTGATAGCGTCTTCCGGATCAGCGCTTTTGTCTATATTTTTAAGCATGGCAGCCTGAAGCTTTTTTTCTTTGCAGAATTTTTTAAGAGCATCTATGGAAGAGTTGATAAGAGCAACCGGTTTAACGTCTTCAATGTAACTTCCCTTGAGAGTCGATAAAACATTTACTATCTGCTTAAATCCCATCTTAACATTGGGGTAGGGAGAATCAGAGTACTGATTCTGGGCGGTTACATTTTTTTGCCTGAAATTCAGGGAAAGGCCGCTTACTATGAGGGCAAAAAGCATCAAAATTGCAATGAATGTTAATTTTTGTTTATTTTCCATTTTATATATCCTTTCACTTTTTTGGCTAGTGAATATTATAGCATATTTTAATTATTTTCCAAAAAATTCATTTATATCAAAAATTACTGTCTTTTCCTTTCCGCAGCGGGTGCATTTTAAATAGAAAGCGTCATAAAACTTTCCGTTTTTTGTAATAAGAGACTGGCGGACAACCTGGTACTGGCTTCCATCAGCATCACATTGCAGTTTTTTTATGTATTGATATTCTTCATCAACGCTGTTAACCTTTACAGCATCCTGAAAAGTTTCATTTTCGCCGGATGGAGTCGCTTTTCCAGATATCGAGGCAAGCTTCTTCTTTAAAATTTCGATTGATTTTGTCAACTGCGTGTCATCATGACTTCCCATTACGACTGTGGGGTCCATGGGCACATTTATATCCGGCTCCAGTCCCTTATGGTTAATATCCCTTCCATTTGGCGTCAAGTATATTGCAATGGTAACCTTGAGGGCTGTATCATCGGAAAAAGGTATTACCTGCTGGACGCTTGCCTTGCCGAAAGTTTTAGTGCCTACAACTGTTGCAATGCCGAGGTCCTGAAAAGCTCCGGCTGTTATTTCCGAAGCGCTTGCTGTAGAATCGTTTACAAGAACAACAACAGGGAGATGAAGATGGCTATTGGGTCCTGAATTATAATCAACCCGGTGAATTTTTCTTTCTACTACCGTAACAACAAGGCTTCCGGGGTTCAAAAATTTACTGCAAAGGTCAACGGCAACGTCAACATAACCTCCGCCGTTGTTGCGAAGGTCCAGAATGTATGCCTTTACCCCCTGGGTTTCCAGCTTTCTCATGGCATACTCAACTTCGGTTGCCGTATTTCTTGCAAAAGCTTTTACTTCGATATAGCCTATTTTGCCGTCAAGCATTTTAAATGAAGTGGATTTAATATGAATAAGGGCACGTTTAAGAGTAAAAGTAAGGAGTTTGCTTTCTCCTTTTCTTTTTATCAGGAGAGTTACTTTTGTGCCGATTTTTCCCCGTAATAATGACTGGGCAGCATCACCGTTCATGCCTTTTGTTGATTTTTTTTCAATGTACATGATCATGTCGCCCGGTTTTAAGCCGGCTTTAAATGCAGGCGTATCCTCAATGGGTTCAACCACGGTAAGCTGTTTATTGTTTTTTTCGTCCTCAGCAATGTAGATTCCGATTCCACCGAAGTCTTTTGGATCAATTGCTTTTTGGAAGGAGTCGAACTCTTTGGGATCCATAAAGATTGTGTATTTGTCGTTAACGGTTGCCACCAGGCTTTTCAAGGTCTCATAAAGAAATTCGCTTTTGTTGATTGCCGGATACCTTGCCAGGACGTCTTTATAATGCTGGTCAAGGAAATTGAGCTGGCGGTCCACATTTTCTGCATCCGGGATTTGCGCAGGCAGAAATGAAGAATCAAGCTTTTTCTTTTCCAGATATTTTTTCATGCCGCCCAGTGCGCCGTTAATGAGCTTGTTGTAGCTCACATCCTCTATGTATTCATGCTTCAGGAGGGCTATGACTTTGTTTATCTTTTCCGTGTCGGAAGAGAGCGCCTGTGCATGAATTGCGCTGGAAGAAATACTGGGAAAAATAATTGTTAAGAGGAAAATAATTAAGAGCTTTTTAAATGTCTTCATTTTACACCCTTTTCATTATAATTTTAAATATTTATTGACTGAAATAAAACTTCCAAGCGCACCTATACCAAGCCCCAGAACAATCAATGTTAAATTTACGCCTAAAAGAATATGTGCAGAGGGCAGTAAATTGATAAAGGAAATGCTTTTTTGTATCTTTATACTCATTACCGGGTAAATTAAATCAAGCATAATTATTGCTGCCAGCGCCCCTATCAGTCCCTGGAGCATTCCTTCAAAAATGAAGGGCCATCTTATAAACCAGTTTGCCGCGCCTACAAGCTGCATGGTTCTTATCTCTTTCCTTCTTGCAAATACGGTAAGCTGGATGGTGTTGCTGACGATAAAAAGGGTGCCTATGAAAACAATAGCTATTACTGCCAGACCTACGCTGTGAGTTAGCTGGTTAAGAGTGACAATCCTTTTTGCCAGGTCTTTAAGATGTATGACTTTATCAACTCCCTTAAAATGCTTTATTTTATCCGCCAGTACGGAAATCTCTTCCGCAGAAGCAGGCTCAATTTCAAGATAGTCCGGGAGGGGGTTTTCTCCGATATCGGTAAGACTTATTTTGTTTTTCATTCTTTTTTGAAGCCTCTTTAAGGCTTCATCCTTTGATATAAACTTTACGGACTTAACTCCAGCCAGAGCCGACATTTTCTTTTCCAGTTCTTCCTCCTGAGCCCGGGTAATGGCAGAAGAAAGTCTTGCCTGAATTTTGAGCTGGGAGGTGGTATTTTCTGCAAGACTGTTAAGGTTTTTAATAATTATCAGGAAGAACCCGATAATTAAGGCAAGTATCATTACAGTAGATATAGACGCAACAGTCATTAAAATATTGCGCTTCATGTTAAGATAAACTTCTCTTAGAAAGAAAGGAAGATTTCCAATCATATCAACTCTGGTGCACCTTGTCTGTTTGGGATATAAGAAGCTTTCTCCTCGTCATAAGCAATCCTGCCTTCGTTAAGCACGACAACCCGCTTCTTCATGGCATCAACTATGCTTTTGTTGTGGGTAGCTACAATTACGGTGGTTCCCTGGGTGTTTACCCGGTCAAGGAGCTGAACAAGCTCCCATGAAGTGTCAGGGTCCAGATTTCCTGTCGGTTCATCTGCCAGAAGAATCAGGGGTCTATTGGCTAGCGCCCTGGCAATTGAAGCCCTCTGTTGTTCACCTCCGGAAAGTTCGCCGGGAAGCATCTCGGATTTTTCAGTCAGGGAGACCATTTCCAGAACCTTTTTTACTCTCTTTTGAATGTCATGGCTGGCTGCCCCGGTGACTTCAAGAACGTAAGCTATATTTTCATATATGGTTTTATAAGGAAGCAGTTTGAAATCCTGGAATACCACGCCGATTTTACGCCTGAGATATGGTATTCTTGAGCGGTTGAGCTGGGAAAGGTCATGGGTGTCGACAAAAATTTCTCCGGTTGTCGGGATTTCTTCCCGGTAAATAAGCTTTAAAAGGCTTGTTTTACCGGAGCCTGTGGCTCCCACGAGGAAAACAAATCCGCCTTTTTCTATATGTAGATCTATATCATGAAGAGCATGCACATTATTGGGGTAAACCAGATTGACCCCGTGCAATTCTATCATTTTAAACTCCTTGAACTGTAAATAAACCCCCGGAAGGGGGACTTTTCAGCAATTTTGATGAAATTATAACATAATTGGCATATAGTGTAAATATACCGGTTTAAGCTTTATTTCCTGGTTATAAGGTCAAAGGCAATTTTGGCATTTTCCAATGCTTTTTGTTTTAATTCGATAAAATATGCTGCCGGAACTTTCCAGGTATCCCTCTCTGTCCATAATTTTAGCATTACCTCCAGAAGCCGTTCATCTGACAGCTCCTCAAGGCTGATACAAGGCGCTCCTATTATCGAAAGGAAATTTTTAACTTTCGGGTCATAAGATATTCCCACTGCCGGCGTGCGGTTTATAGCTGAGAAGATCAGGGAATGAAGTCTCATGCCGGCAAGAAGATCCAGGCGGCTCATTAATCCAAGGAGTTCGTCAGGCTTGTAAACTTCTTCCAGCGTCCGGGCACTGCCGGAAGGAAGGAGTGATTCAATATTTTTGCATAATTCGTAATCCTGGCTTCTTTGGAAAGGGATAAGAAGGACTTGAGCAGGGATATTTTCCATGAACCTTTTTAGGGCGCCTGCAATTATTGAAGAATGGTTAATTTCCGTTTTCCATGGTCTTACAGATACCCCCAATAAGGGTAAATTTTTACTATAGATATTTTCCTTTTTAAGAATTTCTTCTACTCTTGAGGCAGGGCAGGGTTCAAGAGCCATGACAGGGTCGGCAGTGACAATAATAAAAGATGAATTAATGCCGAGATTTTCAAGCACCTGTTTTGATTCATTGTCGCGCACGGTAATGCAGTTCACTCTGCTTATTATTTTTTTTCCAAGTTTTTTTCCTTTTTCAGTAATTATCGGGCCGATTCCCTGGGCGTAAATCATAGTCCTTACACCCACGAACCTTGCAAGCCAGATTAGACCTAAATAATAGCTAATAGTGGAAAATCCTGTTACATCCTGAATAAGCCCGCCGCCTCCGCTTATAAAAAGATCGGCAGTGAAAAGCTCAGCTAATATAAAAGGAATGTTTTTCCTGGAGATTGCCTGTACCTCAAAATCTCTTCCGGTCTTTGCCGGATTCTGTGATAGTACAACGATTTTACATTGAGGAGAGAGGGTTTTGAAGGTTTTAACAATTGAGTCCAGGATTGCTTCATCGCCCGTATTTCCAAAGCCGTAGTAACCGGAGATGACAATTTTTGGAGCAGACTGTTTCATATACTATAATAATTAAACGGCTGCTGTATTTCTACCTTTTTGTAGGATTGCCTTGTTTTGAAATGACTGACTATCATGTTATTGCGAAGCCGTTAAAAGCGGCTGTAAAAATTTCCCTTCTTATTTGCGCAGTGGTCGTAATGCTGAAGCGCCCCGCGCTTAGGCATTACATGCCTATTATTTTTTGGTATAAACAGATAACTTAAAAAGCAGAAGAAAGCCTTAATCTGCAATTTCCACATGAAATACTTAATGGACAAAAAATGTCGCAGCTCTTTATACAAATTCTAACAGGAGTGATATGCTGGAGGTTATAGTGTTAAAAGAAACAAAGTTTATTTTGCATTAATTATTTACAAAATCAACCCATGTATGGTATAATAAATTTTGTTAATTTTTGGAAGAGGTGCGACATTTTTTGTCCATTAAGTATTTCATGTGGAAATTGCAGATTAAGGCTT
>JAMDEM010000101.1 GCA_023486985.1 Bacillota bacterium | reverse complement strand
CATTGTGCATTGGGCAACTTTGCCAAACAAAAGGAAGCCCATGGTGTCAAAGGTTTTTACAGTATATGGGGCAGGTAGATGAAGCGAAAGACGGTGTTCTTACCCAGGGAGGCCTGTTGTAAAGCTGAGAGATTTGGCAAGCCTCATAGTGATACGAGGTTGAAGCAGCAGGAGTCAGCAGAGGTCATAGTACTTCTCTTAAGCGCAAAGAGAAGGAAGGGCTGAACATAAGGAAAGGTTGATTTTCGTTGAGTTCGAGCGGGAAGCAAAGACAGCAGAAAATCTCGAAAGGGAGCTGCCCACGGAAGGAGACAGTGAATCTGTCGGGGTCTATGGGAGCGCCGAGTTTTCCGCCGGCACGAGATGAAGAGGAAACCTGCGAGACTTATAATTGAGTCTTGCTAATCCTTATGAACCGCCGTATACCGAACGGTACGTACGGTGGTGTGGGAGGACGGGGGCTAATAACCCCCTCCTACTCGATAAAGCATGGATATATGAAAAAGTGTATTTTTATCAGTATTATACTTGGTTTTCTTCTCTGTTCCTCTGCCCTTGCGGATTACGGCGTTGAGGCGATAAATCATTTTAAGGTCGGCCGGGACTTGCTTGAAAAGAAGGAATATTCAAGAGCAATTGAGGAACTTAAAAAAGCGGTTGAGCTTGAGCCAAGTTATTCCGACGCTCATTATCTTCTTGGACTAGCCTTCATGGGAGAAAAAAAATACAAAGAAGCAGGTGAAAGTTTCCAGAAAGTAATTCAATTAAAGCCTGAGTTTGTGTCCACTTATTTGTATCTTGCCACTGCTTATATGGAAGAAGGCAGGCTTGATGAAGCACGCGAACTGCTTGAAAAACTCCAGAGGCAGAAGCCCGGCAAGTATGAAGTTCAGTATGCCCTGGGCGTGATTTATTATTCACTCGGAAAGCTTGATGACGCAATTTCAGTCTGGGCAAGAAGCATAGAGTTAAATGAAAGCTATGCTCCGGCACATGGAAATCTTGGCGTGGCATATTATCAGAAAAGAAAATACACTGAATCAGCCAAAGAACTGACTGCCGCTGTAAATCTTTCCCGGGGCGGAGTTCTTTATATTTTTAACCGTGCTTTTAGCATGGAAAAACTTGGAAAACAAAAGGAATATATAGAAGAGCTTGAGGCTGTAGTAAAAACCGGAAAGGAAACAATCTGGGCAACGCTGGCTGAAGGCTTTATCCTGCTTAAGGCAAAAAAATTTGATAAAGCAAAAGAAAAGGCTGAGAGCGTTATTAAAGAAGACGGCAAAATTGCCCGGGCGCATTATCTGCTTGGTATGATATACTTTGAGATGAGCAAGGATGAGGATGCCGTAAAAGAATTTAAAGAAGCACTGAAGATTGATCCGAACGACTCAGACAGCATTGAAATGCGTGATAAAGTTTTGAAACAAATGAAAGATTCACGTAAATGAAACCCCTCACCTTTATCCTCTCCCCTCGGGGGATTTAGGGGATTTCTCCCCCTTTATCAAAGGGGGATTAAGGGGATTATCCTTCTTTGAAAGGGAGAGAGGCAGCGTTAAGAGGAATATGGAAAAAGTTTTAAAATTATTTATAGCACTTTTAATTTCAACCGCCTTTATCTTATCAGGCTGCGGTCAATCATCTGCTCCTTCAGGAAAAATAAAACTTGAGTTCTGGACTATATCCTTAAAACCGGAGCATACTGATTATATTGAATCCTTAATGGCGAAATATCAAAAGGAAAATCCGGATATAGAACTGGAATGGATTGATATTCCCATAAACGTTATGATGCAGAAACTTATGGCTTCCATTGCCGGCGGAGTTTCCCCTGATGTTGTAAACCTTAACCCCGAGTATGCCCTTCTTCTTGCTCAGAATAATGCACTGGTAAATATGGATGAGGCGGTTCCGGCAAAAGACAGGGAAAAGTATCTGGATAATCTATGGAATGCGGCAAGCTTCGAAGGCAGTAATTATGCAATTCCCTGGTATGTTACCACCCAGGTTGTAATGTACAATTCAAATCTTTTTTCCGCGGCTGGATTGGATGCTGATAAAGGTCCCAAAAGCTGGGATGACATAGAAAAAGATGCAGTTATAATAAAACAAAAAACGGGTGTTTATGGATTTATGCCCGCCATTGATCCGGCAAATTTCGGCAAACTTCTCGATGACTGGCAGTGTCAGGGCATTCCTGTTTTGAGCAAGGACAGGAAACAAGCACTTTTTAATTCTCCGGCTGCGGCGGCAAGGCTTCAATGGTATGTTGACCTTTATAAAAATGATATAATACCGCGCGAGACCATGACATCCGGCTATCAGGGCGCAGTAGAAATGTATCAAAGAGGCAATCTTGGAATGCTCGTTAGCGGCCCGCAATTTTTATTAAAAATCAAACTAAATGCTCCCGATGTTTATAATGCAACCAGGGTTGCACCGTACCCCAGGGGAAAGGCTGGAATTGTGCCTGCGGCAATAATGAACTTTGCCGTGCCCCGTGCATCACGACATAAAGAAGAAGCAGTAAAACTTGCCCTTTTCCTTACAAATGACGAAAATCAGCTTCAGTTTTGCAAGAGGCTCCCCCTTTTGCCTTCAACAAAAAAGGCCGCAGCCGATCCTTTTTTTATAGAAGGCAAGGGAGATCCGGTGCAGGATGAGGCAATAAGAATTTCCATAATGCAGTTAAAGCATGCAAGAAATTTAAGCCTTGGTCTTAAAAACTGGGTCGACCTTGGCAAAGCCTTAAAGGATGCTATCGAAAATTCAATGTACCAGCGCAAAACCGTTCAAGCCGCCCTTGATGAAGCGGCAGAAAAATGGGATGAAATTTTAGCATCGGGTGATCAATGAGGGAAAAAGCAAGTTCAGGGAAACCAAAAATGAATCAAAAGACAAAGCATGCACTAATCGCATATCTTTTTCTTTTGCCGGCTATTGTTATTCTTATTGTCTTTACTTATTATCCCATAATTTACGGAGTGGTGCTTGGTTTTTATGATTACAACATGATAAAAACTCTGGATAACGGGAACCTTGCGCCTCCTGTTTTTGTGGGAATTAAAAATTTCCTGAAAATTTTTAAAGACCCGTATTTTTATCAGGCGCTGAAAAATTCATTTTTATATCTCATTGTAGTTCCCTTCATACAGCTTTTATCAATTCTAATGGCAATGGCAATGAATTCAAATATCAGGGGAAAAACATTTTTCAGGACTGCTTATTATATTCCGGTAATTACTTCCATTGTTGTTGTGGGAATTGTCTGGCAGTGGATTTTTGCAACTGACGGAGCCATGAATTTTATCCTTAATAAATTTTTGCATATAATACCCTTTGTTCATGCCGGCAGCATAAGCATGCACTGGCTTACCGATAAAAATATCGCTCTCTTTTCCGTAATGTTTGTAACTTTATGGCAGGGGCTTGGCTACTACATGGTGCTTTATCTTGCCGGCTTGCAGTCCATTAACCAGGAATTTGAAGAAGCGGCAAGGATAGACGGGGCTTCAAGGTTCCAGGTTTTTATCTCAATTACCCTGCCCCTTCTTAAGCCTTCAATCGCTTTGTGTTCAATAATTTCCTGCATTTCAGCTTTAAAGGTTTTCGGCGAGATTTATGTTATGACACAGGGCGGTCCCGAGCACGGCACCCTTACCATGGTTTATTATATTTTCGGCAAGGCGTTCAATGAATTCAATATGGGTTATGCTTCTGCTCTTGCCCTTGTTCTTGCTGTGTTTGTCGGGGCTATCTCGTACATTAATATAAGATTTTTCCGGGAGGGAGGATTGAAGTACTACTGATATGAAAACAGTAAAGCGGATACTTTCATATACAGGCTTGATATTTCTTGCTCTTTTTCTAACCGGGCCCTTTATCTGGATGATTTTTGTGGCTTTCAAATCATCAGGCAATGTTTTTAAAATTGCAGATTTAAAAGATTTTCTTCCTTTCCCGGCAACTTTTTCCAATTTCATTCAGGTTATGAAAGATGTGCCGCTAATACCGCAGTTTCTTCTTAATACTATCTGGATTTGTTTCTGGGGCGTTTTCCTTGAGCTTTTAATTGCTTCCCTTGCGGCTTATCCCCTTGCCCGGCTGGAATTTCCGGGAAGAAATTTTATTTTTGCCGCCATGCTTGCAACTTTGATGCTCCCGGCGCAGGCGAATATGATAGTTAATTTCATAACCATAAGGAAGCTTGGTTTGTTTGACACGTACTTATCAATTTTTCTGCCAAGCCTGGTAAGTGTTTTTGGAATCTTCCTGATGCGGCAGGCATATATTGTAATTCCCAGGGAGCTTGAAGACGCCGCAAGAATTGACGGCTGCGGCGAGCTGGGAATATGGTACAGGATAATGCTGCCCCTGACAAGACCTTCAATGGCAACTCTGGCAATATTTTCTTTTGTCAGTTACTGGAATACCTTTATGTGGCCCCTTGTTATTCTAAAGCATGAAGCCAAGTACCCTCTGGCGGTTGGATTAAGTTATCTTTCAAACATGTTTGCTTCCAACTTCAGGGCTGTTGCCGCCGGATCGGTTCTTTCAATGGTTCCGATAATAATTGTGTTTGTAATCATGCAGAGGCATTTCATTAAAGGCATTATGGCAGGCTCTATAAAGTAAAAAGTTTCATCTCCGCGGAGATGTAGTGCCCGTTCCCCGAACGGGCAGCGGGAGTTTAAAATATTGAAGGAGTTCGCACAGTAATTTTGGAAACTATAGAAATAACCCCGCCTGACCTCCCCTTAATTTAAGGGGAGGAATAGCGCGTTTTTCCTTCTCCTGCTTGGAGAGAGAAAATTATCCCCTCTCCCCATGGGGAGAGGGGGAAAAGAAGAGGTATTTTTAATGATAGAACTAGATCCTGTTTTATCAAGTCTTAGCCTTGATGATAAAATTGCCCAGATGATAATGGTTGACTTTTCCGGCAAGGAAATGGATCATGATATGGAAGTTTATTTCGGACAGTATAACTGGGGCGGCGTCATTCTTTTTTCCAAGAATCTTTCCGATTTTGACCAGACAAAAAAGCTGATTTCAGATCTTCAGGTTACGGCTCTTGCCGGAAGAACAAAGGCTCCGCTTCTTGTCGGGATAGACCAGGAGGGAGGTTTTGTAACCCAGATGCCCTTTGCCCGGGCTATATCTCCCGGCAATATGGCTGTTGCAGCCACAAGAAATTCCGAGTTTGCTTATGAGTCAGCCGCACTCATGGCTAAAGAACTTCGAAGCCTGGGGATAAATATGGACTTTGCTCCTGTTGTTGACATTAACACCAATCCTGGTAATCCTGTTATAGGCGTCAGATCCTTTAGCGACAATATTGAACTTGCAGTGCAGATGGCGGAAAAGTCCGTTAAAGGCTTTCAGGAAAGCGGCGTGGCGGCCTGCGCCAAGCATTTTCCGGGACATGGCGATACGGAGCTGGATTCACATCTTTCACTGCCCACGGTAAGAAAGACGGCAGAGTATTTGGAAAATGCCGATTTGAAACCTTTTGTTTCGGCAATTCATTCAAGAGTTGAGTCGGTAATGACGGCTCATGTTTTTTATCCGGCAATTGACAGGGAAAAAATTCCTGCCACTTTTTCTCCGGTTATTATGACTGATATTTTAAGAGGCAAGCTGGGCTTTAAGGGACTTCTTATTACTGATTCTCTTAATATGAAGGCAATTTCGGATAATTATGGATATGATGAAACGACTTTCAGAGCTGTTTCGGCAGGGGCAGATATTCTATTAGCCTGCGGCGGAGATGATATCCACCAGGGTATTTATTTCGGGCTTAAAAAGAATGTGGAGGAAGGCAAAATTTCTGTTTCAAGAATTGACGAGTCGGTTAAAAGGATACTCCGGCAGAAATTCAGGCGTCCCCTGAGTGATATTCCGTTCCGGGATGACCCCGCGCCTGTAATGAAGAAGATAGCTTTAAATTCGATTACCCTTCTGAAAAATGACAACGGCGTTTTACCCATAAAACCTTCGGCTGATAATGTGCTTGGAATAATATGCCCCGGAATTCCCGGTTCTCAAGAGCCCACTCTGGGAGAGGTAATGGGAAGGCACAGTGAATTTGTGAAGGAAATAAATTTTGATCCTTCATCTGATTCTATCAACGTTGACGAAATTATGCTTAAGGCACGGGAATGTAATGTTGTTTTGATGGCAACTTTTTCAAGGGGAAAACTGCCGGAGATGCAGGTAAATATTGTCAGGGAGCTTCAGCTGGAAGGCAAGCCATTTGCAGTGGCTTCCATATTTAATCCTTACGATATTATGCAGTTTGACAAAATACCGGCTTATATTGTTTCTTATGGGTTCAGACCTGTGTCTCTGGAAGCGCTTGCGGAAGTTGTTCTTGGAAAATTTGCTCCGAAAGGAAAGCTTCCCGTTACAATACCAGGACTCTTTGAATATGGCCGCGGACTGACCTTCCCCCCTCTTTCCTGAAGAGGGGCAGGGTGAGCTAATTATTCATTGCTACTTTGGGGAGAGGGAATGGTGCTGAAAATCTTTGGGTAATTTCTTTCGGAGCGCAGCTCCGAGAGAAATCCCATCCTAAACCCTCTCCTTGGGGTGCGTTCCGACCGAAGAGGGAGGACTTGCGTAGCAAGAGCACGGGTTTTGGCTGGAACTTCTTGGCGAGCAGAAGGCGAGCCTAGAAGGTTCCGTAAAACCCTGGGAACAACAGTAAAAGTTGAGCGATAGCGAAACTTGAGCGAAGCGGAAGATATAGGAGAGGGCAAGGGTGAGGGGATAATTCAAATTTTTTACGGAGGTTTTTTTATTGTTCGAAAAGTTTTCACCCAAAAATTGGATAGAGAAATTCAGGCAGGGACTAAGCAAAACAAAGGAAGGTTTTGTCGGCAAAGTAAAAAAACTCTTTACTTTCAGAAAAAAAATAGATGAAGAATTCTGGGAAGAACTGGAGGAAATTTTAATAACAGGAGATGTGGGAGTTGCCTGCACCCAGAAAATTCTTGAAAACATGAGAAAAGTTGTAAAAGAAAAAGGTTTGAACGAGCCTTCCCAGTTAATGGATGCTTTAAAAGAGAATATTGCCGAGCTTCTGAAAACCCACTCTTCAGCACTTAATCTAAATCAGGGCTATCTTTCGGTAATTGTTTTTGTAGGCGTTAACGGATCAGGCAAGACCACAAGCATTGCAAAACTTGCCCACAGGCTTAAGAAAGATGGCAAAAGAGTGATTCTTGCCGCCGCCGATACTTTCAGGGCGGCGGCAATTGACCAGCTTGAAATATGGGCTAACCGGATAGGGGTTGAGCTTATCAAGCACCGGGAGGGCGCAGATCCGGCTGCTGTGGTTTTTGATGCAATCAGCGCAGCTATTGCAAGAAGGGTGGAAGTTCTAATTATTGATACAGCCGGAAGGCTTCAGACAAAAGTAAACCTCATGGAAGAATTAAAAAAGATTAAAAGAGTAATTGACCGGGAGGCTCCCGGCTGCCTGACTGAAGTATTGATGGTTCTTGATGCCACAACCGGACAGAATGCCATCCAGCAGGCAAGGCTTTTCTCTCAGGCAGTGAATGTCACAGGCATAGTCATTGCCAAACTTGACGGCACAGCCAAAGGCGGCATGATTCTTGGCATCTCTGATGAACTAAAAATTCCGGTAAAATTCGTAGGACTGGGCGAAACCCTTGAAGATTTAAAGGAGCTTGAGACCGATACTTTTGTGGAAGCCCTCTTTGAAAATGATGAAAAATAAGGGATGAACTAAACCTCCTCGCCCTTATGGGGAGAGGATAAAGGTGAGGGGGCTCGCAATGACATTTACTTGCTCTTGGCGATCTTTCTTCTCCATTTTTCCGGCACAATGAGTTCCATGACATCATCAACCATGATAATGCCTTTTAATTCATTCGTGTCGTCAACCACGGGCACGGCAAGGAGGTCATATTTTGTAATGGTGTCGGCAACTTCCTGCAGTGTTGAATCAACTTTTACTTTGAAAAGATTTGTAATCATGAATTCAGTTATAAATGTATCAGGTTTTGCCACTATAAGGTCTCTTAAAGAGAGAACTCCTTTTAATTTTTCCTTTTCATCAACTACATAAAGGTAATAAATAGTTTCCGCGTCCGGTGAAAGCTCCCTTAAAAGGTTTATGGTTTCCTGGGCTGTATTTTTTTCGGGCAGAGAGATGAATTCAGTAGTCATAATGCCGCCGGCTGATTCTTCATCATAAGCAAGGAGTTCCTTTACATCTTCAGCTTCCTCCTCCTCCATAAGGTGCAGAATCTCTTTTGCCCTCTCTTCCGGAAGATCAGCCAGAAGGTCAGCCGCTTCATCAGGATCCATCTCTTCCAGAATCTCTGAAGCCCGTTCGTCTGAAAGCGAATTAAGGATTGAAACCTGCACCTCTTCTTCCATTTCGGCAAGAGTTTCTGCGGCTTTTTCATCTTCCAGAGTGGAGAAAAGCTGATCCCTTTCCTTGCCGCGCAGATCGCTTAAAATATCGGCAAGGTCTGCCGGGTGCATCTTTGTAAGTTTCTGGTGGGAAACAGTAAGTTTAATATTATTTATGTTTTTTACATCAAGCGGAGCAACGAAGTCCCATGGTATAATATTTTCAGCAAAGCGATGTTTGAAAACTCCCGCCAGGGATGTTCCAAGATTTTCAAGCCCGAGGCGCCTTAAAAGTCCCTGAGTTCCGACATCAACGCCGATAACCCTGAAATGGCCGTCATAAGGCATAAGCTGAATATCATTTATTCTTACTACCCTGTATCCGGATGTATCAACAATCTGCTTATCCAGCAGGTCTTCTTTCAGGAAAAGTTCCTGTTCCATTATTTCAAAATCAGGCAGATCAGCAAAGATAGCGTTAATCCTCATTCCCAGAGTGTCAAGATGCTGAATCTTATCCCAGGAAACTCTCTTCAGTCTTTTCCCTTCGGCAATGACAACAGCAGTAAGTACGGGATATTGCTGTCCAACCACAGGTATTATCAAATCATGAACCTTGCCGATTGACTGGTCCCTGTAGTCGAGAACCGTCTTGCCAATAAGACTGCTGAGATAAATCATAATCTCATCTTCTAGCGAGCTGTTTATTTTTCCTTTTAACTGCTGATGATTTATCCCTCTTCTTCTTCAGCAAGAATTTCTTCTTTTTCCGTTTCAGAAAGAGGCGCAAAAAAGCGCTGGGCAATAATGGTCGGCACAACCGCGGATAAAATAACGACAGAGATAAGAATAGAAAATTGCACTTTTGTGATATAGCCTGCCTGGTATCCATAAATTGAAGAGATGGTCCCAAATGTAAGCCCTGTGCTCATAAGCAGAGTTAGGAATACTCTGCCCCCCCGCTGCAACAGCGAACGGGCTGTTGGATATACTCCGGTTATTTTGGCGACTATTTTAACTGCAAGAAGTATAAGAACAAGTTTCCAGTTTGCCAGAACATCATGCAAGCCCACACTCATGCCGCCTTTGATGAAAAAGAACGGTGTAATGAGTGCGAACCCTACTGTTCTCAGTTTCTTAATGAATTGATGATTTTGGGTAAAAAACTTTGATAGAAACAAACCCAACAGAAAAATCGGCAGGACGGCATGGCTTTTTCCAAGTTCGCCCAAAAACATGGCAATGAAGAAAATAAGGAATAGCAGTTTAATTTCCGGCTCTATCACCCTGTTTTCATATCTTTTAAAAAAGAAAGCAATAATTTTCGGAGCAAATACAAGCAGAAAAATTGAAAAGATTCCAAAAAGCAGGGTGTAAATGTTAAATTGAAGGAAGAGAATTGATAACGCCGCCGCCGTCCCGAAATCGGTGACAAAAGTCGCCGCCATTATGATTTTTCCAAGTTCGGTTTTATTTATGCCTGTTTCTACAAGCACCGAATAGACCACAGCCAGAGATGTTGTAGAAAGTGCAACGCCGGCAATTTTTGCCGCGCTAAGTGTCCAGCCCGCAATGAAGTATGTGTATAAAAATACAAGCAGGAAAGGGACAAGAAAAGACAGCCCGCCGATTAATAAACTTTCCTTGAACTTTTCTTTCATTACTTTAACATCAACTTCTGTCCCGGCAAGGAAAGTAAGAAGAATGCCGCCTAATGAGGCAATAAAGGAGAGCCATGATGTGGATTGAACCCCGAAGAGGCTGCCTGCGGCAATCCCAAAGATAATTTCAATAATTGCTGCAGACAGGGCAAGCTCGATGGATATTACACCGGCAATAAGAATAAGCGCACAGAGGATACTAGCCGTTAATAAATCATGCATAGAAAAACCCCTACCTTTCTTCAAAGTAGAGGTCATCAACCCTGCTGGGTGGTTGCGGCGAACCTCATCGCCGGTTTTTACAATCGAATTATAGCTTATTTTTGTTTAACCTGTCAAGAAATTTTAGGTTTTTTCGCACAAGGAAAGTTGTTTAAGAATTGCTGAACAGCGGTAAAATTATTATAAGTTTTAAAATTAAAGGAGGTTTTTAGTGGAGAAGTATGGTCTTTACATCAACGGCGAGTGGGTTAATTCAACTTCTGGAGAAACATTTGAAAGCATTAACCCGGCAACAGAAGAAGTAATCGGAATTTTTCAGAAAGGCAATAAAGAAGATGTAAAGAGCGCAGTTGAAGCGGCAGAATCTGCTTTTGAAAAATGGTCGTCCGCTCCTCCGCCGGTAAGAGGGGAGATTCTTTTTAAAGCCACTGAAATATTAAAGACAGAAAAAGAAAGACTGGGGAAACTGGTCACCACGGAAATGGGAAAAGTTATAGCCGAGGGACTTGGTGATGTGCAGGAAGCAATTGATATTTTTGAGTACATGGCTGGAGAAGGAAGGAGGCTTTTGGGGCATACATCCACATCAGAGCTTCATGACAAGTTTTCCATGACTGTAAGAAGGCCAGTGGGTATCGCAGGATTGATAACTCCCTGGAATTTTCCCATTGCAATTCCTGCATGGAAGCTTTCTGCCGCTTTAATATGCGGCAACACTGTTGTTTTAAAGCCTGCGTCAGATACCCCCCTGTGTGCGGTTGAGCTTGTGAAAATACTGGAAAGAGCCGGTCTTCCAAAAGGCGTTATTAATATGGTTACGGGCAGCGGCGAGGAGGCAGGCACGGAGATAGCAACAAACAATAGAATCCGGGTGCTGTCGTTTACCGGTTCAAAAGATGCGGGAGAATTTGTATTGAAAAATGCCGGCATTAAAAGAGTAGGACTGGAGCTGGGCAGTAAGAATCCTGTAATAATAATGGATGACGCAGATATTAAACTTGCAGTTGACGGCTGTATCTGGGGCGGTTTTGGCACAACAGGACAGAGGTGCACTGCGGCTTCAAGAGTGATAGTTCATAAAAATGTAAAAGAAAAATTTGAGAAAATTTTTGTTGAACGGGCTGAAGCTTTAACTCTGGGAAATGGCATTGAAAGCTCAACAAATGTTGGTCCTTTGATTAATGAAAAGGCGGTGGAGAAATCGCAAAAATATGTTGATATAGGGAATAAGGAAGGGGCAAGAATTCTCTGCGGCGGAGAGAAAGCTAAAATTGACGGCAGAGGTTTCTTTTATAAACCCACGGTGTTTACTGATGTTAAGCCGGATATGAAGATTGCCCAGGATGAAATTTTTGGGCCCGTTGTTTCCATCCTTGAAGCTTCAAGCCTTGAAGAAGCAATAAAGATTTGCAACAGTGTTGAATATGGGTTGAGTTCTGCAATTTATACAAACAATATAAGAAATGCCTTCAAAGCAATCGAGAAAATAGATACCGGCATTACTTATATAAATGCAAGCACGATAGGAGCTGAAGTGCATCTGCCCTTTGGCGGCGTAAAATCAACCGGCAACGGAACAAGAGAGGCTGGAATAGAAGGGATAAATGAGTTTACCGATACCAAAACTGTTTATTTCGACTATTCGGGAAGACTGCAGAGAGCGCAGATAGATGTTGAATAGCCCTTCAATCACAAAATAACCCCTCCTAACCTCCCCTTAAATTAAGGGGAGGGAGATAGATTCTCCCCTCTTTGCCAAAGAGGGGCAGGGGGAGTTAAATGGGAAGCGGGAGGAGGTATGTAAAATGAAAATAGAATCATGCAGCTTCGGGAAAATTGTTATTGACGGCAAAACTTATCAAAATGATTTAATTATTTTTTCCGACCATCTTAATGCATCATGGCGTAGAAAAGAAAGTCATAAATTATGTCTGGCAGATATCTTTGAAATAATAAAAGAAGGTCCGGAAGTAATTGTTATAGGCACTGGTGAATCGGGCTTGATGAGGGTTTTAACCGAAGTAAAAGAAAATTTAAAAGATAAAGGGATTGAATTGGTAGTCGCGCCAACAGAACAAGCCTGCAAAGCTTACAATGATATGTCCAAATCGAAGAAAACCATAGCCGCTCTTCATATAACCTGTTGATTACCTGCTTAATGCTATACTTAACGCTGTAGTCAGCTTTAAAATATCGTTGCTGTTTTTTCTAAGAAGTGCGCAGACCTCTTCTGTGATATTTCTCATCAATCTGTATCCCAGTTCAGAATCTTCGGCGCACAGCTTTTCAAAATCTCCCTTTTTAATTTCGAATAACTGGCAGTTGACAATGCAGGTTACGGTAGCCGATCTCGGCACTCTTTCAATAAGTCCAAGTTCTCCCAAAAAGGGGAAGGTGGAATCATCCAGAACATTCAATGATTTATCTTTGTCTGCAAAAGTATCCCTTCCGGTCTTCATGGTGAGAGTCCGGGAGACCATAACCTTTCCCGAGTAAAGTATGTACATGCTGTCTCCCATTGTGTTTTCCTTTATGATTACCTCATTGGCGGAAAACTTTACCGGAGAAATTATTTTATTAACTTTTTCAAGCTGGCTTTTTGAAAGCCCATTGAAAAGTTTTACTTTCGAAAGAAATTCTATTTTATCCAGTTTAAGCCCTCCTTACTTCCCTCTGGGAGATATGACTACTGCCAGTTCGCCTTCTTTTATAATATAGCTGTCATCGGGGTTAAGATTTACAAAAACACCTTTAGTTCCTGTTTCCAGAAGGTCTTCCCCCGCTTCCTGGAATTTTTGTTTGATAAATTCGTCGATTGCAGAAAAATCGTTGGAAAGAATATCGTCAAGTCCAATTCCTTTGGATTCAGATATCAGCCCGATAAGAATGGATTTTTGCTTATCCCGAAGTCATAAAAGAACTTTTAAGCTTCAAAGAAGGAAACGATTTGAAGCGGACAGACATTCCGCCGCTATTT
>JAMDEM010000058.1 GCA_023486985.1 Bacillota bacterium | reverse complement strand
GTATTTTATCACTCATATAATATCTTGTCAATAGTTTTATCAGAAAATGCCGTTCCAGAGGGAACGGCATTTTCTGATTTTAAAAATAAACTTATATTCTTTCTCCGACTTCTTCAAATTCCTCTGCTTCATCGCCTGGGAAACTGCCTATTGATTCAAGCAAGTGCCTTTCGCCCAGAGGAATGTCTCCGCCGTCAGCCAGCTCGATATCTATATTCCTGTAAGTATTCATTCCCGTTCCTGCAGGAATAAGCTTCCCAACAATAACGTTTTCTTTCAAGCCAAGCAGGGAATCCACTTTGCCGTTAATGGCTGCTTCTGTAAGAACCCTTGTGGTTTCCTGGAACGATGCCGCTGAAAGGAATGAATCAGTTGCCAGAGACGCCTTGGTAACTCCGAGGAGAACAGGTCTGGCGGTTGCAGGCTGTTTCTTCCTCAGCTTCCTGACTCTTTCATTTTCTTCATCAAAGACAAAGGCGTCAATTAAACTGCCGGGCAGGAAGCTGGTATCACCTGCATCGTCAATCTTAACTTTTCTAAGCATCTGCCTGACTATCACTTCTATATGCTTGTCGTTTATGTCCACGCCCTGTGACCTGTAAACTTCCTGAACTTCGTTTACAAGATATTTCTGAACTTCATTCACGCCCCTGATTCTTAAAACATCATGAGGATTAAGAGAGCCTTCGCTCAACTGGGTGCCTGCTTCCACATGGTCGCCCTGTCCTACCTTAAAGCTTATTCCTGCAGGAACATAATACGGGGACTCTTCTTTTTCTTTACTTGTACCCTTAATTTCAATCTTTCGCATTCCCTTCTCCTGGCCTATCTGAACGATACCTTCGATTTCAGCCAGGAATGCATAGTTCTTGGGCTTCCTTGCCTCAAAAACTTCCTCAACTCTGGGGAGACCCTGAACAATATCTTCAGATGTTACCGCTCCCCCGTAGTGGAATGTTCTTAAGGTAAGCTGGGTTCCGGGCTCTCCGATTGACTGGGCGGCTATGATTCCAACGGTTTCGCCGTTTTCAACCATCTTGCCTGTTGCAAGATTTCTTCCGTAGCATTTTGCACAAACTCCATACCTTGCCCTGCAGGTAAGAGCCGAACGCACCTTTACCGTTGTAATGCCTGCCTTTTCTATGCCTTCGGCTGCTTCTTCCTGTATCTCTTCACCCTGGCTCACTATAGGCTTCTTATGTTTCGGGAGCTTTAAATCTTCGCAGGTAATTCTCCCTGTTATCCTCTCAGCCAGGGAAACAATTATTTCATTCCCTTCTTTTAACGCTTCCATCAATATCCCGTTACTTGTTCCGCAGTCATCAATTCTTACAATTATATCCTGGGCAACATCTATCAATCTTCTGGTAAGGTAGCCTGAATCAGCCGTTCTCAATGCAGTATCAGCCAGACCCTTTCTTGCGCCGTGTGTGGAGATAAAGAACTCCAGCACGGAAAGTCCTTCTCTCAAGTTTGCCTTGATGGGCAGGGGCAGAATTCGTCCCGATGGGTCAGCCATAAGGCCTCTCATACCGGCAATCTGCTTAACCTGTGCAACATTTCCCCTGGCTCCCGAGGTTGCCATCATATATATAGGATTCAATCTATCGAAATTCTTAACCATAGCAGTGGCAACATTCTCAGTGGCTTTTGTCCAGATTTCAATTATTCTTTTGTATTTTTCCTCTTCCGTGGTAAGACCCTGGGAGAAATACTTTTCTGCCACATCAACTTCTTTTTCAGACGCCTCCAGTATTTCCTTCTTTTGCGGAGGAATGCTGATGTCGTCAACTGATATAGTAGTTCCTGAAACCGTTGCAAAAGTAAAACCAAGAGATTTAATGTTGTCCAGCAGCACTGCTGTCTTTGCATTGCCATAAAGGCGGTGGCATTTTGAAACCAGCTTTACCAGGCTGTGCTTGTCAACAATATGGTTAATGAAAGGCCAGTTCAGGTTTTCCGGGATCGCCTGGTTGAAAATTATTCTTCCCACGGTGGTATCAATAATCTGGCTGTTTATTCTGACTTTAATAGCACTCTGAAGCTCGATTACTCCGGCATGATAAGCATGGATGGATTCCTCTGCGTCAGCGAAAGTTCTGCCCTCGCCCTTGGAGCCCTTCTTCTCAACCGTAAGGTAATAAGAGCCAAGAACCATATCCTGAGTAGGCGTTGTAGCCGGCACGCCGAAAGCAGGCAGAAGCAGGTTATTGGAAGAAAGCATAAGAATTCTTGCCTCGGCAATAGCTTCAGACGAAAGAGGAAGGTGAACAGCCATCTGGTCTCCGTCAAAATCCGCATTGTAAGGAGTGCAGACCAGAGGGTGAATCTGTATGGCTTTCCCGTCAACTAAAACCGGCTCGAATGCCTGAATACCAAGCCTGTGCAAAGTAGGAGCCCTGTTAAGAAGCACCGGATGGTCTTTAATAACTTCTTCCAGCACATCCCATACTTCAGCCCTTGCTCTTTCAACCATCTTTTTTGCGCTTTTTATGTTATGCACCAGCCCCCGGTCAACAAGCTTTTTCATCACAAAAGGCTTGAAAAGCTCAAGAGCCATTTCCTTGGGAAGACCGCATTGATGAAGTTTTAAATTTGGACCTACAACGATTACGGATCTTCCGGAATAATCAACTCTCTTGCCGAGAAGATTCTGCCTGAATCTGCCCTGCTTTCCTTTAAGCATATCGCTTAAGGACTTAAGAGGCCTGTTATTGGGTCCGGTAACCGGTCTTCCGCGCCGGCCGTTGTCAATTAAGGCATCAACTGCTTCCTGAAGCATCCTTTTTTCGTTTTTAACAATAATTTCAGGCGCTCCAAGATCAAGAAGCCTTTTTAATCTGTTATTTCTGTTTATAACTCTTCTATAAAGGTCGTTTAAATCGGAGGTGGCAAATCTTCCGCCGTCAAGCTGAACCATGGGGCGCAGTTCCGGCGGTATTACGGGCAGAACTTCCAGAATCATCCATTCGGGTCTGTTGCCGGACTTTCTGAATGCCTCCACCACCTCGAGCCTCTTTATCGCCTTAACTCTCTTCTGACCCGAAAGAGTCTTGACGCCTACTTTAAGCTCCTTATACATCTTTTCAAGGTCTATTTCATGAAGAAGCTCTTTAATCGCCTCAGCGCCCATGCCTGCTTTAAAAGAATTGCCGTACTTTTCCCGGGCTTCCCTGTACTCCATTTCACTTAAAAGCGACTTTTTCTGAATAGTCGTTGTTCCGGGATCTATGACAATGTAAGAGGCAAAGTATATAACCTTTTCAAGGGTCCTGGGCGAAATGTCAAGGAGTAATCCTATTCTTGAAGGAACTCCCTTGAAATACCAGATATGAGATACCGGTGTGGCAAGCTCAAAATGGCCCATCCTTTCCCTTCTTACCTTTGACCTGGTTACTTCAACTCCGCATTTGTCGCAGATTATGCCCTTAAAACGGATTCTCTTATACTTTCCGCAGTGGCATTCCCAGTCTTTGATTGGACCAAAAATCCTTTCGCAGAAAAGACCGTCTCTTTCAGGCTTTAAAGTACGGTAGTTTATGGTTTCCGGCTTTTTTACTTCCCCGTATGACCATTCTCTTATCTGCTGGGGAGAAGCAAGGCCTATCTTCATTGCATCAAAGTTGTTTACGTCTATCAAGAAAATTACCCCCTTATAGTGGCTGCGTAATAACACATATTGCCATTGCGAGCCCCTCACCTTTATCCCACCCACCCTTTCAGGGCGGGTACCCGCCTCCGGGGCGAGGATGTTTAATTGTTCCCACTCCCCGCTGGAGAGGGGAGGGCGAGGGGACATATTCCTTATATGGTTACAGCTTCTTCTCCTATATCAAGCCCGAGTTCTCTTGCTGTTGCCTTTATATCTTTATCCTCGTCAATACCTTTTAATTCAATTTCCTTCTCATCTGCTGAAAGAATTTTAACATCGAGACAGAGGCTTTGAAGCTCCTTCATAAGAACCTTGAATGATTCAGGCACGCCGGGCTCAAGCACGTTTTCACCCTTAACAATCGCCTCGTATGTTTTAACTCGTCCAACCACATCATCGGATTTAACCGTTAAAAGCTCCTGCAGAGTGTAAGCCGCGCCGTACGCCTCAAGTGCCCAGACTTCCATCTCTCCGAATCTCTGTCCGCCGAACTGCGCCTTTCCTCCAAGAGGCTGCTGGGTTATCAAAGAGTATGGACCGGTGGACCTGGCATGAATCTTGTCATCCACGAGGTGGGCAAGCTTCATCATATATATCTGGCCAATGGTAATCCTGCGGTCAAAAGCCTCGCCGCTTCGTCCGTCAAAAAGGATGCTCTTGCCGTCCACTTCCACTGTCTTCATAAGCTCAATATAGCCTGCAAGATCCTGAATCTCTGCTTCAGTTTTCTGGATGTCTTTCTTTTTCAAGACTTCTCTTAACCTTATTTCCATGGTCTTTTCCTGCAGTACCTCGCTCAGTTCCTTTTGACTAAAAGCAACCTTGCTTTTTTCAAGGAAGCCTGCAATATACTCATCCAGCTTTTTCTTTCCTTTATTTATAAGGCTTTCAACTTCACTGTCGGTAAGCACCATATCTTTTTTCTTCATGAAGTTTTTAAGCCTGCGCGTTAAAGTTTCTTCTCTTATAATGTAGATAATCTCGGCATTATCCACATCTATGCCATGATTCTTAAAAATCTCGCCTATCTTTGCCCTTCTCATCATGCTCCGGATTTCAGCTTCTGTGGCACCGTCAAAAACAGGGCACTCAACTCTCAATCCAAGCATTTGAGCGGCTCCGCCAATATGAGTTTCAAGAACCTGTCCGATATTCATTCTTGAGGGCACTCCAAGAGGATTAAGAACAATCTCAATTGGAGTTCCGTCCGGAAGATAAGGCATATCTTCAACCGGAAGAACCTTGGCTATAACTCCTTTGTTTCCGTGCCTTCCGGCAAGTTTATCGCCCTGAAGAACCTTCCTTTTCTGGGCAACATAGACTCGCACCAGCTGGTTAACGCCCGGAGAAAGCTCATCTCCCTTTTCCCGGGAGAAAACTTTTACATCAATTACTTTTCCTTTTTCTCCATGAGGAACTTTAAGGGAGGTGTCCCTTACGTCCCTTGCTTTCTCACCAAATATGGCTCTTAACAGCCTTTCCTCTGCGGTAAGCTCGGTCTCGCCTTTGGGAGTTACCTTTCCCACCAGGATATCCTCGGGCCTAACTTCAGCGCCTATTCTTATAATTCCGCGCTCATCAAGGTCCTTCAAGGCTTCCTCTCCAACATTGGGAATATCCCTGGTAATTTCCTCGGCTCCGAGCTTGGTATCCCTTGCCTCGCACTCATATTCTTCAATATGAATCGAAGTATAAACATCGTCTTTTACAAGAGCTTCGCTTATAAGTATGGCGTCTTCATAGTTATAACCTTCCCATGGCATAAAAGCCACCAGGACATTTCTTCCAAGGGCAAGTTCGCCCCTCACGCTGGAAGAGCCGTCGGCAATCACCTGATTTGCCTGAACCTTGTCTCCCTTACTGACAATCGGTCTTTGATTGATGCAGGTACCTGCATTTGATCTTTTAAATTTAGAAAGCGTATAAACCCGCTTCTTTCCCTTTGCATCCTGAATCACTATCTCATCAGCCGTAACCGATAAGACTATGCCGCCTTCCTCGGCTATCACCAGCGCTCCCGAATCTTTTGCCGCCCTGTATTCCATGCCGGTGGCAACAACAGGAGAATCAGGCTGGATAAGAGGAACTGCCTGCCTCTGCATATTAGCACCCATTAAAGCTCTGTTTGCGTCATCATGCTCAAGGAAGGGAATGAGTGCCGTTGCAACTGAAACTATCTGCTTGGGAGAAACATCCATGAAATCCACCTGATCCACGGGGACTATCTGGGTTTCATGTCTTGCTCTCACTACCACTTTCTGGTCAACTATTCTGTTGTGCTCATCAATCGGAGTGTTTGCCTGCGCAATTACATGGTCGTCTTCTTCGTCGGCGCTTAAATAAACCAGCTCATCAAAAACCACTCCCTTTTTTACCTTTCTATAAGGAGTCATTATGAAGCCGAATTCATTAACTCTTGCAAAGGTGGCGAGAGAACCTATCAACCCGATATTCGGCCCTTCAGGAGTTTCAATGGGGCAGATTCTGCCGTAATGGGAATAATGAACATCCCTTACCTCAAAGCCTGCTCTTTCCCTGCTCAAGCCGCCGGGACCAAGAGCCGACAATCTTCTCTTGTGAGTCAGTTCCGCCAGTGAATTTGTCTGATCCATAAACTGTGAAAGCTGGCTTGAGCCGAAGAACTCCTTGATAGCAGCAACAACAGGCCTGATGTTTATCAGCGCCTGGGGAGTTACTGTTTCTATGTCCTGCACTGTCATTCTTTCCCGCACGACGCGCTCAAGCCTCAGGAGCCCCACTCTGAATTGATTCTGAAGAAGTTCTCCTACCGCTCTGATGCGGCGGTTGCCGAGATGGTCAATATCATCCGCATCGCCCTCGCCGCGTACCAGGGCAGTCATGCATTTTACGATTGCAACAATGTCGTCTCTGTTTAAGGTCGTTTCATAAACCAGCGGGGTTTTACAATTATTGCAAACTGTTACGCCGGCTTTAAACAAACTGCCGCACTTTTTGCAGGGTATCTTAAGACCCAGTTTCTTAGCTAATTTATATCTGCCGACTTTTGCAAGATTATATCTTTTTGAATCAAAGAAAAGATTATGAATAAGATTCTTTGCGCTTTCCACATTTGGAGGGTCGCCGGGCCTTAACTTCCGGTAAATTTCAACCAGGGCTTCGTCCTGATTCTTCATGCCGTCTTTTGCCATGGTATTTACTATTACCGGATCGTTATTAAAAAGTTTGAGAAGCTCCTTGTCGGTAGCATACCCGAGAGCCCTTATAAGAGCCGTGGCGGGAACCTTCCTTGTTTTGTCAATCCTTACGCCTATGGCGTCATTGGCGTCTGATTCAAATTCCATCCATGCGCCCCGGTCGGGTATCACCGTGGCAACAAAATACTTCTTTCCGGACGGATCAGTGGTAGCCTGAAAATAAACTCCCGGCGAACGGACAAGCTGACTGACAATAACTCTTTCTGCACCGTTGATGAGAAAAGTGCCTTTTGGGGTCATGGAAGGGAAGTCTCCCATAAAAATTTCCTGCTCTTTTATTTCCTTTACTTCGCCGGCTTCCTTGGTAATGAGCCTTACCCGTACTTTAAGAGGCAGGGCATAGGTCATATCCCGGTCGCGGCACTCCTCAGTCGAATACTGGGGTTCCCCGAAAGAATGCTCAAGAAATTCAAGAACAAGATTCCCCGTGAAATCAACAATGGGAGAAATATCATTGAAAGTTTCCTGCATTCCTTCTTTCAGGAACCACTCGTACGAGGAACGCTGAAGCTCTATTAAATTTGGAATTTCAAGAACATGGGGAATCTTTTGAAAGGAAAGTCTTCCGTTTGATTTTAGTTTGCTTGTTATGGGCATTTATAAAGTCCTCCTCATGGGGTTTGAAGAAAATACAAAAAAGCCAGGCTCACTTGAAAAAAATAAAACCTCGCTTTTTTTATATCAAAAGCTAAAAATCAGCCAGAAACTCACAACCCCATAAAATTTTATAGGCATAGACGTAAAAGATATAATATCATATACAAAGACAACTGTCAATACAATTTTGCAGATTTTTTAAGAAAAAATCCAACTCCCCCCGCCCCTCTTTAACAAAGAGGGGGGGAAATTATTTCTTGTCCGGAGTAGAAGTGGGTGCGGGAACCACTGATTCCTCTCGCTTGCTTTGACCGTAAAAAATCACAACTGTGTTCATTCCGGTGTTGTAGTCGGTTTTCTTCTTTTCCCTGTTTTCCTTAACTTCTCTTGCCAGCGCAACCATTTTAAAATAAATTGGATATTCCTTGCCCTTAGAAGCTTCGTTCAAATACCTGTAGGCTTCTTCGTAATTCCCGCACCAGTACATCCTCATCCCTCTGGCAAAAACCCTGTCACTGGAAATAGCGTCAAGAATGTTTTCAAATTCCCCGCTGGAGATTTTAGAGTTTTCTCTTGCAGCTCTTGTTCCAAAATTTTGATAGACCAGAAGAAGATTGGTAAGCTTTCTTCCGGGTTTTTTGATAAATTTGCCTCTGTAAAAAAGTCCGGTTGAAGAGCCGCCGTCAAGCGCCATGGCTTCAACACAGTCAAGTGTTTTCATTATGTTTGCAAGTTGTCTTAAGCTTACGGGCTTTGGCACATAAACAAGGAGAAGCTTGTTGCCGCCCGTTACTCCCACTGCGCTTCTTTGTGCGTAAGAATAAACTCTCGGGTCCCTGAATCCCTCCGCTCTTGGATAAAGGCTTACCCTGCCGGCTTTCAAAAGCCTGGGTCCAGCCGAAATAACGGTTTCAAACCCGTCCCATTCTATTCTTCTACCCCATGGAGCGCTGAAAAACTTTACTTTGTTATCGGAAGTTATCGCCATGACAGTGCCAAATCCGCCGTAATTTACCAGCTTCCCGTCTATCACAATGTCTCCAACCGGTTTTAAAGTTCTTATACAGAAATAAGTGCCGTTAATGGCCGCCGTGGGTTTGGAGCGGTGAAGCATGCCGGCAAAATTTTCATTGGTGCCTGGAAAATTTTGGCTTACCTGAGGAGTTACTTTAACAGAAAGATCCGAGAGGTCCACATATATAATCTTAACGTTAATTCCGTTAACTTTTTCATTCTGAAAAACAACGCTTTCCGCCAGAGCAACAGCCGTTAACATAACCGCTGCTATTATTATTAACGATATTTCGAGGAGTATCTTCATTTTTATCCTCCTCCCGCCGAACTTTGAAAAAAAATTAGGGTGAAACTTCTTTTGAAGTTTCACCCCAATTTGCCTGGCAGTGAAATAGTCAGATGCCTTTATTTTGCTATCGAGCACCCCGCACTCTTGCCGCGGGGTCTCCTGCCGCAAAACAAGCTTTGCTTATTCAGCTTTTCTTGCAATTTTATTATACATCATTTTGCCATAAAATGCAATAACCATCGGATTTTCGTTGACTTCTCCATTTTTGGGCTAATAATTTTTCATCTTTCAGTCATTAACAAATGATTTGGTATTATTCCTTGTATCAGAAATAATTATATTTTTTCTAATAAGTTTAAGAATTCAGCAGCTTTTATGATTTTTATCCCTTTATATTCTTTAATATCAAGAAGATGATGGTCTCCGGTGACAATATATTGAGCATCGGATATTTTAGAAGTATCCATAACCAGATTGTCGTCAGGGTCTATGGAAATACCTTTAAGAGTACCGGATATCTTAACAAGCAGGGCGTTCTCAATTATTACTTCTGCAGCTTTCTTAGCCTCCTCAAGCGAATAATTGAATTTCTCAACAAGCTTTTCTTTAAATTCTTCCAGAATAGGCTGGGAAACTATTAAAATAAACTTTCCTTGAATAGCATATTCTATAAGCTTCAAGGGAATTCCACCGAACAAAAAAGCAGAAATATAGATATTGGTGTCTAAGACAGCTTTTCTTTCCAATTTTTGCCATACCTGCTTTCCATAACCGCCTCTATAATCTGCTCTTCTTCCAATCCTCTTTCTTTTGCAAATTTTTTGCCAAAAGCATATACTTCTTTAAGTCGTTTTTTCTTAAGTTCTTGTTCCTCCTTTTCTATCAACTCTCTCATAATCTGGCTAATGGTCTTTTTACTTTCAAGCGCTAACTGTGCCAGAGTATCATATTCTTGATGCGAAATTCTAATATTCAACTGCTTCATCTTAATCATTTCAACCATCCCTTTTGTGTATAGCTTTATAGCTCCCTATACATTATATACAAATTTACCGCAAAAAACAAGTCAAAATTGTTTATAATTACTTCCTTCATCAGCTTATTTACATAATCAGTCTGTTAAAATTGGTTTAAGCAAGGAAATCAAATATCAGCCATCAAGGATGAAACAGCGGCAGATAAAGCAAAGATTATATTTATTAAATTTTCTAGACCAGCAGAGTAAACTTTACATCCTAAAAATACACCGGTTATAGCCGGTAAAGTGGCGAGGGTTTCGTGAAGAAAATTCAGTGGGGAATTTTAATTGTCTCTAATCACACCTCCTCCTTTTTAAGATTATTAATGATTGTCCTTGGAACAAAAATCGTCTAACATTTTCATAATACGGTTCTTACTGATCGCTATTGCCATATCAGAAAACATAATAGTACCATTTCGATCTACTATAAGAATCCATGGACCTTCATCCTTAACACCATATAGCGCTGCTATAGTGCCATTGTCCCATAAAACTGGATAAGTAATATCTTTAAGCATCTTATTTGCCGCCAACCGCACAACTGGCTTTGTATGGATCGCTATCACCTTTACACTGCGGGTTTTAAAACTTTTAGAGATGCTTTGAAGGATCTTCAAAGTTAACGGTATATCTGTAGAGTCTGCGGCCCAAAAACATATTAAGCAAATGTTTTTCTTTAAATATTGGTTTAACGTTACTTTTCTTCCACTCCTATCAAGCAGTGAAAAATCCGGTGCCTGAACCCCTGCCCTGAGCGGGGATAATGTATCGGACTTTTCGGCGGCGGCTGACTGATCTTTAGATATTGATTGAGAAGCCGAATTTTGTACTGAAGTCTTAGGAGAGGAAGCCGCTTGAGAAACAGCAGCAGATGAATCTAGCTTAGCAGTTTCTGATACAGGGGGTTCTTTTCCTATAAAAGGCTTAACCCATAACGGAAGCGCGTTAGTAAACTCATCCCAGATATCAGCTCTCATCTGATTACATTTACCAATCTGGACATTAAATACAAAATTTGACTGGCGCTCAAGTTTGCGATCATCAATTGAGTTTCCCGTGACACCATCAAAAATTTTAATAGACAATATAGATGTATAGCTTATAGTAAAAAACATTGTGACATCTTGTTTAAATTCACACCGCAAAAATCCAGCGGCTTTCCGGTCCGCGCACAATTTGCGAATTTCCTCTGAGCTGCGATTCTGATCAGGGACCTCTTCAATATCAAACGGAGTCTTACCCTGAAGAGAAGCCACTGTATATGGCTTAGTGTAACCTATAACAAATGTGCCGTAACGTTTATCCACCAAGCTCATAAGCAGGTGGAGTTCCGGAGTAAGACGCAAATGAAGATTTTGAGGAGTACTTTCCTCAATCACAATATCCTGCAAAACCGGTTTATAACCCTGCTTCCGAGCCTCAAGTTTATGATTTCCGGCTGCTATGGTATTTATTTTGCATGGAGCTCCACCAATTTGAGTGCCGTCAATAAAAATAATAGCTCCGGGAGGTTCTGTTGTAATCACAAGAGAAGATTCCGCCCAAGCCGGAGAGAGGCAAAAAAACAAAAACAACAGGAAAACCAGAGAAACTGTGTTTAATAGGCGACTGCCTTTTTGTGATAAATTTAAATTAGAAAAATGCATTTATCCGCCTCCCAATATTTTATCTATCAATTTAACCATTTGCTCTTCAGTAAACGCCGAGGCTTCCTCCGCGGAAACCACAACCCCGCCAGCATCAATAACATATACCAAGGAACGCATAGAATTTAAGCCATAAAGTTCTGCCACTTCTTTATTGCCTTTTAATACAGGATAATCAATACTTCTCATTATCTTAATGGTTTTATTCCATTGAGAGGGATCACAGTGAACAGCTATTACAATTAGATTTTTTAATGCGTATCTATCATAGACGCGCTGAAGAGCCTGTAATATGGATGTAGATTCGGCATCCTTAATCCTCCAAAAATACAACACACACATTTTGCGCCCTTTGAACTGCGATAATGACACAATCCTTCCACTGCGGTCCTTTAATTTAAAGTTCGGCGCTTTTTCTCCGTAAGCTACAGGTGTCGCTTTCTTCTCTTGCAATTCAGCAGAGCTTAGCAAGCTTTTAGGGGGAGGTTGAGGAACATATCCTGATGAAGCTGTGTCTGATTGTTGGGAAGCTGCTCCCTGAGAAGCCGAAATTGAAGATTGAGGACCCGGCGCCTGAGCATTATTTGCTTGAATTTCTTTGTTCTCATCCACATAAACTTCTACTTCAGTGCCTTTTTCAAAAACCGCTTGCGAACCTTTCACAAACAAAAACAAAGGAGACAGCAGCAACGCTCCTCCCCATGCCCAGAAACCCGCGTTAGTTCCCGATTTTTCTGATGTCATTCTTACTTTGACATTTGTGCCGTCAACAGCTTGCACATAATCAATTGAAATAAGAAGTTTCCCGTTGCGGCCCAATCCACGAGCTGGCTCTGCTTCGGTAACTGTCCCAAACCCGCGCGCTCCGGCAGCGATAAGAGTTACATTATTTTCCTTGTAATCAGAGACAACCTCGAAATTTACAGTGTCACCCTTATGCGCATGAGCAGTGCTAACTGTTTCCAACAGGCGGAGGCGCAATTTTACGCCTTGCTGCAACTTGCCAAGAGGCTGAGCGAAAACAAAAGATGACCAAAGAGCTAACCAAATACATAGGATGCCAACCAGCAAACGCTTCATACTTAATCCCCCATTCTAAAATAGATGTTACCATTATGGCGCCACAGTTATGGTCCAATAAATTCCAATATCTTCCATCCATGTTATACCATCGGCTACAAGCCGAAAATACTCCTGATAACTGCCGGGAGCCATTGAATCTGGTACGCGCATGTAGAAAACAAAAGTAGCCGTGCCTCCCGGAGGAACCTGCTGTTCCTGCATAACGATGCGGTTGGGACTAATCCATCCCGAAGGCGAACCATCCGCTGATTCGCGAACAAATCCGGGCACTCTATCCTGCGGTCTGTCTGTGCCAAGATTTACTTTTTCGCGGATCCATGTGGCAGTTCCATTATTTCGCAATTGAACTTGAAATCTATATGCCTCTCCGCGGCGAAGAGTTGGATAAGGATTCTGAGTGATATATTGGGCATGATAATGTGAAGCATCAGGATCAACATAGCCCGGCGGAGGCTGAACAGTGATAGTAGTAAATACCGGCGGCAATCCTTCTACCCAGCCCAAACCGTCAACCACAGGAGCAAAGTGTTCTTCATACTGCCCTGGTGTGTTTGGCGCAGTCACCTGAAACGAGAAAGTACCTATTTGGCCGGATGGCACTTCAGGCTCTTGCAACATGCAAGGATGGGAGGGCTCTAACCACCCGGACATAAAAAATGTACTGGGCCTGTTATCCGGGTTACGAGTTCCCAACCTAACGACATACTGCCCGCTCTGCTTCCATACAGCCGTTCCCTTATTGCGGAACTTAAACCACACCGTCCCCGTCTGCCCCGGCTGGAGCGTTAAAAAACCGCTTTCCCCTACAAACTCAGCCACATAGTCATGAATCGATGCCGCAGGCGGAGGTGAGACCGTAACCGGCCAAACAATTGATAAACCTTGAAACCATCCGGGGCTTTGTCCGTCCGCTACAAGGTTAAATGCTTCCTGATAACTGCCCGGCGACATCCCCTGTGGAGCTGAATACCAGAACTCAAAAGTCCCTGTGCCATTCGGAGGAACCTCGCTCTGCTGAAGTGAAACTCTATTAGGTGTAACCCACCCTGAAGGCTGATGAGTAACAGTATCTTCCCTCACAAATCCTGGAATGCGATCCTGTGGATTCGTTGTTCCCAGCGCCACCATAGACTGCCCGTTCTGTTTCCATGTCTGGTTGCCGGTATTTCTCACAACAACTGTGCATTTTGCGGATTGACCCGGCTGTATTGATACTGGCGGACTTACACTAATAAGCTGTCCTGAAAATACAGGTGCTA
>JAMDEM010000153.1 GCA_023486985.1 Bacillota bacterium | reverse complement strand
GTAGATGATTGAGATTTCTTACGCTTGCCGTAAGCGTCCAAACATGACCGTCGCTTTTATCATACATTTTAAGAATATTTTTAATAAGCTCCATGCCGTTTTCTCCCCGGTCATCAAGTCTTCCCACAAAAGGGGATACGAAAACAGGCTCTTTTGCACCTTTGGTGGCTGAATAAATCGCAGCCGCCTGTTCCTGGGAGAAGCAAAGAGTCATATTTACCCGCATTCCTTCTTTTATTGCTTCACTTGCTGCCTGCAGCCCCGCATGGGTTGTTGGGAATTTTATCCACGCTTTGTGTATCCAGCCGGACATTTCTCCTGCCTGCGACAGCATCTCTTCTGCGGTTGTGTTTTTATCAGAGTAAGTTTCTATTGAAACCGACCAGTCAACGATTTTGGAGATTTCCTCCACTACTTTTTTGTAAAAGCCATAAGCCTGCTTTTCAGTGAATTTTTCGCCCCTGGCAAGAGCGGCTTGAACTTCAGGGTTCTTTGATATCAAGGTAGGATTGGTGGTTTGTCCGTCAATATAGCCGAGAAGCTGCCTTGCTTCTATTGTTTCTGCAGGATCGCCGCCGTCAATAAAGATTTTAGAAATAAATCTATTCATTACTTCACCCCCCCTTATAAAGAATATTCCCAGTTCGAAGCAAAAGATAACCATAAATATATTTGATAAATAACAAAAACCGGTATTTTTCATAGGAGAAAAGAGATTCCGTGTCTAATCATTCCTCTTCAGAGAGGATAATAGGTTATGAAGAAAGATAATTGGAAAAAACTTGCATTTGTTATAGCCTTGCTCATGTGCGCGGCAAGCCTCATACTTATTTCTTCTGAAGTTTATTTTTATAGAAAGACAAGTAATCAAATCCTGCATAATGCAAGAGCGTCTTCGGCGCAGGAAACTGCTCACGCCGCTAATGAAATTGACATGGAGCTTCGCAAAGTAGAAGATATGGTTAAGTCAATCGCGGATGATCTAAACGCAGGGAAATTGAGAGATAAAGGTCTTCTAAGCAAAATGAAGGAAGCAGTTGAAAAACACCATCAGATTTATGAAATCGGCGTTGCCTACGTGCCCTTTATGCATGACCCCAAAGTTCGGCTGTATGCGCCCCATTACGGTAACAGGAATGGTGAAAATGGGTTTTTCCAGTTGGAAAAATCATACGATTATACCAATTATGATTGGTATAAATATACTCTTGAGAAAGGACCCAACTGGTTTGAACCTTATTTCGGAAAAGCAACTAAAAGTCCGGTTACAGGATTTGCTGTTCCCATTTTTCGCATTGATAAAGAGGGTCATAAAATTTTGGCAGGGGTTTTGCGCGCCAATCTTTCAACGGAAAAGATCAGTGATCTCGTGAGTTACTTCGAACTTGGTAAAACCGGCTACGGTTTTATCATTTCTAAGAACGGTTATTACGTTTCTCATCCTGTCAGCGAGGTGGTGACAGGGAGACAAACAATTTTTCAGATGCTTGAAAAAGAACATCACGAACAAGTTCAGGATATTGCCAGAAAAGCAGTCAATGGCGAAAGCGGTTATGTTGAAATTGTAGATGAGGAAACAAGCCTCCCGGTAAGAGTTTGTTTTCACCCGCTCCGTTCTGCAGGCTGGTCTCTTGGAGCTGTGATCCCGAGGGATGAAGTTACAGGGTATGCAGAAATTTTCAAGGAGATACATATCCGTATTGCTCTGGCAGTTGTGGTTTTTCTTGCTTCCCTTTCTTTTATATTGCTTCACGCCTATGAGTTTCGCAGAAGCAGTCTCTGGATTGTCGCAGCAATATTTTCCGCTCTTTGTATAGCTGCAACTTCGTATATATGGAATCTTGCATTGACTGCACCCCTTCTAAAAGATAAAGATCATCCTGTACTCGCGGATAAGGCAGGTTTAAGCAATATCATTTCGGATTGGACAAGATTCAAACTTTCTTCGGATGGAAAAACGCCGGTATATGTTCCCACCGGTATTTTAGTCCAGACTATGGAATTTTCCGGCGCAAACAGCCTTAAAGTAACCGGTTATATCTGGCAGAAATACAGTAATGGCTTACGCGGCAAGGTGTCTCATGAATTTGTCATGCCGGAGGCTGAAACATTAAAAATTACAGAAGCATACAGGAGTCAGCAGGGCAATATGGAGGTTATCGGATGGTATTTTGAAGCTACAATCCGCGAATATTGCGACTATTCCAAGTATCCTTTTGACCGTCCCGACATGTGGATATGGATAAAACACAAAGATTTTGACAAAGATGTGGTGCTCGTGCCGGACCTGGATTCCTATAAAATACTTAACCCCAGTGTTTTACCGGGCTTGCAGGAAGGTCTGCACCTGCCCGGTTACAGACTGATAGGTGCTTATTTTGATATGGATTTTAAAGTAAGCAATACAAATTACGGAATCATACAGTATGCCCAGGGGGCTGTCACCCCCGAACTTTACTACAATGTCATTGTAAGGAGAAATTTCCTGACTCCCTTTGTCACCTACATATTCCCCCTGCTTGTTATTATTGTTATGCTCTTCATTGTCCAGATGAAGTTTTCCAAGGATGAAGCGCAGCTGAAAGCTTTTGGCCTCAGCGGTATTAATGTTCTGGCAGTTGTTATAGCCTTGCTCTTTCCAACATTCCTGGCGCAGGTTAACCTGAGGAATGCGCTGCCGGTTGACAGAATAACTTTTATTGAAAATTTCTACTTTATAACTTATTTTATTCTCATGGTTGTTGGCGTGAATGTATATCTCTTCACCAGCAAGCGGAATTTCCCTATTATTGATTATGAAGAATGCCTCATACCCAAACTTCTTTACTGGCCAATATTTACCGTGCTGGTGCTTATCGTAAGTTTGATTAATTTTTATTAATGCAGAGAATCTCTCCCCTCTCTTTGTTAAAGAGGTGTAAGGAGAGTTAATTATCTCCTTCCCCTTCTGGGGAGAGCAACAAGTTTGCCCCTCGCCCCTTTGGGGAGAGGGATAGGGCGAGGGGAATTCAGGCAAATAAAAAGACCTGAGCTTAACTCAGGTCTTTAATATCAATGTAATGATTTATGAGTTTTTATACGGCGCTGCCTTTTTTGAAACCTTCATGCACGCCGATTGAGCCGCCTACAACTCCGCCAACTACCCCGCCGGCAATGGAACCTACCACTGCACCAACGGGACCGCCTATGACAGAGCCCACGCCTGCGCCTACCACTGCGCCTGCACCGACACCTATTGCAGCTCCCATTAATCCATAAAGAGGCACTGAAACTATATAACCATAATCGCCTCCGTAATCGGCTGACTGCAGTCCCACTTTTGGAAAATGAGGAAGTTTCTTTTCAACACGCTCTCCCAGAGTAACAGTGTCCTTTATAATGCCCGGTTTTTCTTTGTGCTCTCCTGAAACAGCTTTAGCGACATTTCCTGCATTTAAATTTCCCATTGGATTAACTGGATTCAAAGCCATATTCTTCACCTCGTATAGTTTTTATATGTATTATTTTACCACAAATTCAGGCACAATCAAGGTTTTAGTTGTTAACAAAATGTTAACAATTTAACTGGGCTTTCTTGACAAGTAAACCGTTATACCGCCTGGTTTTTTAACCGGTATATTTTTTCCAGTTGCTTTTTGTATTCTTCGAGCGTAGGAAGTCCGATTTCTTTCCTCCTTGCGTCAATGTTGGCTTCGTCTTCGATGGGATAAAATACAACCCTACCTTCTATAATTTGCGCCTGGGTTCCATAGATTTGCTTTTTCCTTTCAGCAACAAGTATCCTGTCAGTCAAATAAGCCAGGTTTTCTTTTGAAGCTTCACCTTTCCTGACAGCTTCCTTAATTAACACCAGACATTGTTTTTGGAATTTAATATCTTTATCAGCGTGTTGTACAAGAAGCCAGGCTGCATCAGCTCCGTCTTTTCCAACAAGACTTTCTCCGGGCCATCCGAATCTTTTTATTATTTCTTTCATTCGCTTGAGGTTTTTAGAGTCAATCTCTTGCATTTTTGCTGCAAGTGCCGGATCATTGAATTGTGCTTCTATAACTTTGTTGCGGATTTCCTGATCCTCTTTTGTCATTTTAAGTAATTCTAATCTCAACTCTTTGTTTAAGCAGCTTTGAGCCTGATTGCAGAAGCCCTCTTTGAAAACTGCAAGAATAAACAGCGCCGTAAGTAAGACAAATAAAGGCCTCATTTTTCTTTTCCCCCTGAAACAAAAGAAAAAATAACTTCACAGGAATAATCCCTGGGCAGCGCATTTTCAGTGTCCTTAAGTTCCCAGTATTCCCACCACTTTTTATTCATTTTTTCAATCAGGTATTCTCCTTTCATATTTGGTCTATTTGTTTGTTTTACTTGAATTTTTTGAAAATCAAAAGCTTTGGATTTGTTCTATAATTTGTATTCAAGCCCCTTTATTTTAGTATTTTCGATTCTGGTCGGAGTGGGCGGACTTGAACCGCCGATCCTGAAAAAGTCATTTATACTTATTATGTCTTTTTAAAGAGGAAGCCCGCCACTAAGAAGGAGAATTATAAAGATTAAATCAAGAGGTGATAATATGCTGTTAACAATTACAAACACTCAACGGCAAATCTTTAGTTATTTACGGCCATACGCCGGTAGCGGAAACGGAATGGCTTAACAAAACTATTAATATTGACACAGGATGTGTTTTTGGCGGCAAACTCACCGCCCTTCGTTATCCTGAAAAAGAAATGGTGGATGTATCTGCTGTATATACCTATTACGAGCCTGCAAAACCTTTTATACCTGAAGAAGATCAGGCTTCTTCGGCAGAAGAAAAAAGGGAGAAGGATGATCTTCTTAATATCGAAGATGTTCTTGGAAAGCGAATTATAAGCACCCGCCTCCATCATAATATAACAATAAGAGAAGAAAATTCAATTGCAGCTCTTGAGGTTATGAGCAGATTCGCCGCAGATCCCCACTGGCTGATTTATCTTCCGCCCACCATGTCTCCAACCGAGACTACTAAAGAAGAGGGCTTGCTGGAGCATCCGGCGGAGGCATTTTCTTATTTCCGGTCAAGAGGCGTGCCGAAAGTGGTGTGCGAAGAAAAGCACATGGGCTCCGTGCCGTGGTCATAGTATGCAGAGATGATTCTGTTGTAAGGAAGAGGTTTGGAATTATTGATGAGGCGGCTGGTATTTGTTATACAAGAACAGGAAGGCATTTTTTTGAAGAAAAGAACCTTGAATCCGCATTGATAGGCAGAGTAAGAAGTGCACTTGATAAAACAGGGTTCTGGGAGGAATTTAGCACTGACTGGGTTTGCCTTGACTGCGAGCTTATGCCCTGGTCGGCTAAAGCGCAGGCTTTGCTTAAGGAGCAATATGCCGCAGTGGGAGTTTCAGGGTTTAACGCTTTATCAGAAGCTGCCTTATTGCTTGAGAAGGCGGCAGACAGAGAAACAGTTTCATTTAAAGTATCGAAGCAGACATCTGGACAGGGCGCTGACATCGAGTCACTTGCCAGACGCTATAAAGATCGAGCTGAGATGCTTGAAAAATTTGTGGATGCTTATCGTAATTATTGCTGGGCTGTGAATTCTCTTGATGACATTAAGCTTGCGCCATTCCATATTCTGGCTACCGAAGGGGCATTGCATACCAATCGCGATCATGTATGGCACATGAATACCATTGCCGGAATTTGCGCAGCAGGTGAAAGTTTGCTTATGGCAACTAACTATATTATGGTTGATGTTACTAATTCTGCAAGTGAAGCTGAAGGTATCAGGTGGTGGGAAGAGCTTACCGGCTCCGGTGGCGAGGGAATGGTCATAAAGCCGTTTGATTTTATTGTAAAGGGGCAAAAAGAACTACTTCAGCCTGCAGTAAAGTGCAGGGGAAAGGAATACCTTAGAATTATTTATGGACCTGAATATACGATACCTGAGAATCTTGAAAGACTCCGCCAGAGGGCACTTTCAAAAAAGCGCTCACTTGCTTTAAGAGAATTTGCTCTTGGCATTGAGTCACTTGAGCGGTTTGTGCGCCATGAACCTCTTTACCGTGTTCACGAATGCGTTTTTGGTGTGCTGGCCCTTGAAAGCGAACCTGTGGATCCCAGGTTGTAGAACCGCATGAAAAACGGCAGGGTTTCGTAGCACTGGGACAGCGTGGACTGTTTTCGCTGTATAAACAGCCCGGCGCAGGTCTTTACGAGTTAGGATAATTGAAATTTTGCATAAGTATACTTGACTAAAATATTGAAATATATTAAACTATACATTAGTATATGGATAAAAAACAATTAATCAAAATAATAGATTTCTGGCAAAAATCGGCAAAAGAAAATGCCTTGTTTCACCGCGCGCTCGTAGATAAAATTGATGTAAAAAGTGGTGAAATTGTTGATATTGTTGGTCCCAGAAGAAGCGGCAAATCCTCTGTTTTAAAACTGCTGATGAGAAGCCTCAGAGAAGAAAGCTGGTTGTACATTAATTTTGAAGACCCATTTTTTATTGATAATAACACGCCGCAAATTATCGAGGAATTAATAGAGACTTATGAGCAATACTATAGTTCTAAATTAAAGTATCTTTTTTTTGACGAAATTCAAAATATAAAACACTGGGAAAAGGTGATTCGCAAGCTTCGCGACGGCTCGCGGTATAAAATTTTTGTATCCGGCTCTTCATCTAAATTGTTAAGCAGGGAGCTGTCATCCCTCCTGACCGGCAGGCATCTTTCTTATAATCTGATGCCTTTAAACTTCAGAGAATATTTATCATTTAAAAAAATCAACCTGAAAAGTGAGAAAGATTTCATCCTGCAGGAGATGAAAATTGCCAGATATTTTGACAGGTATTTGAAGCTGGGCGGCTTCCCAAAAATTGTTTTAGAGGAAAACGAGGAGCTTCTTAAACAATATTATTTTGATATTCTGGAGAAAGATATTGTCGGACGTTATGATATTCGTCAGAAAAATGTTTTGGAAAAGATGGGGCTTTACCTGTTGAGCGGCGCGGGGAAAGTTTTATCTATTGCTTCCGTTGAAAGAGCTTTTGATGTTTCATTTCAGGCGGCGTCCAATTATCTTGAATATTTTAAAGATGCTTTTTTGGTTTTTGAGGTGCCTCAATTTTCTTATTCTTTAAAAAGACAGCAGAAATCCTTGAAAAAAATATACGCTGTTGATACCGGTTTAGCAAATGCTGTGTCTTTTCGATTTTCCGAGGATTACGGCAGAATGCTGGAAAATTGCGTTTTTCTGCATTTATGTCAGTTTTTTGAAGAGGTTTATTATTATAAAACAAAAAGTGATCTTGAGGTAGATTTTTTTGTGAAAAAGGGCAATCAGAAACCAGAGCTGATTCAGGTTTGTGCTGATTTGAGCGAAGAAAAAACTAAGAAGAGAGAAATAAAAGCTCTGGTTGAAGCAATAACCGAGCTTGGTCTTTCTTCTGCTCTAATTTTGACAGGATATTACAGGGATACTGTCAAGGTAAATAATTATACGATTAAGGTGATTCCGGTATCTGAATGGGTTTTAGGTAGAACTTTTCGAGCCACGGCTTAAGGCTGTGCGGACGCCGATTGCACTCATGAATTGTACTTAGTCTATCGGGTTTACTTGGTTAAAATTCATCTTACCCCCGTCCTCCTTTATTTAGTAATCAATCCTTCTTGTGAACTATACAGTGGATGGTTTAGTCTAACTCCGGTTATATCAGTGTGGCTAGAGCCTGAGCAGTAAATAGTGAATACATCAGGGTTTTGCTGAGTAACATAAGAGTAAGCCGCATCAGCTTCAGGCTTGGGAATTCATAAAAAAAGGCAAAGCAAGCTTTGCCACTACAATTGCAATAATAGGGATGACAGACCGTGCTCTACATAAAACGGGTTTGCTATTCAGGCAAACCCGCATTATTACTGATTTTAGACTCCAGCCTGCATTAATAAGCCTGTTTTATGATTAGGCAGCAGGGCGCTTAAATCATGCAGTCTTAAACACCTGACAATTCCCGCTTTTTCCCTCGTGCCGGTCCGGAGGGTTCTTCATTCAGGAATGGATACCTGTAATCAACCACCGGAGAGAAATTCTCTTTTACTGTTCTGGGATTTGTCCATCTCCTGAGGTTGAGACTGCTTCCCGCCTTATCATTCGTGCCGGAGTATCGCGATCCGCCGAATGGCTGCTGGCCCACAACGGCACCGGTTGGCTTGTCATTTACATAGAAATTACCGGCTGAATAAAGAAGCTTCTTGTGGGCAAGCTGAATGGCTGCCCTGTCTCTTGCGAAGATGGCGCCGGTAAGGCCGAAGGGGGATGTGCCGTTGCAGATTTCAAGGGTTTCTTCATATTTGTTATCCTCATAAACATAAACGGTTATTACGGGCCCGAAAAGCTCAACCTGCATAGTTTCATAATAAGGGTCGAGGGCTTCAATAACAGTGGGTTCAATGAAATAACCCGTTGAATCATTACCCTTTCCTCCGGAAATGATCCTTGCACTGGGGGATTTACCGGCTTTATTGATATAGCCCGTAATCCTGTCAAATGATGCCTTATCAATTACAGCGTTCATGAAATTTGAAAAATCTCTGACATCCCCGAGTTTAATTGTCTTTATTTCTTCAACCAGGATTTCTTTAAGTGTGAGCCACATTGACCTGGGGATATATGCTCTTGAAGCGGCGCTGCATTTCTGTCCCTGATACTCGAAAGCGCCGCGGATAATGCCGGCTGCTACTTCACTGATATCAGCCGAGGGATGAACAAAAACAAAATTTTTCCCGCCTGTTTCGCCTATAAGAACCGGATATGATTTATACAGGGACAGATTATCTGCAATTGTCTTCCAGAAATTGCTGAAAACATCTGTAGAGCCGGTAAAGTGAATGCCGCCCAGGTCGGGGTCCTTGAATACAGCGCTGCTGATGATATTGCCTGAGCCGGGAACAAAATTTATTACTCCGTCAGGCAGGCCCGCTTCTTTTAGAATTTTCATGACGTGATATCCGGAATGAATGGCTGTTGATGCCGGTTTCCAGACAACTGTATTTCCCATTAAAGCTGGAGATGTCGGCAGATTTCCCGCAATGGCGGTGAAATTGAAGGGGGTAACGGCATAGACAAAACCCTCAAGAGGGCGGTATTCCACGTAATTCCAGACTCCCGGCACGGAAAAAGGCTGGTCATTATAAATGGATTCAGCAAAGTGGGCATTGAAGCGCAGGAAGTCTATCAGCTCGCAGGCGGAATCAATTTCAGCCTGGTGGCAGCTTTTGCTCTGGCAAAGCATGGTTGATGCATTCAGTGTGAAGCGATAATGACCTGCAATTAACTCTGCGGCGCGAAGGAATATAGAAGCCCTGTCTTTAAAAGGCATGGCAGCCCAGTCACGTTTCGCCCCTTTTGCCGCTTTTATAGCCTTTAGCACAGAATCTTCGTTTACCTTATGAAACTTGCCCAGTTTATGCTTGTGTTCATGAGGGCATATTATATCCGACGTATCGCCTGTCCTTACTTCTTTGCCGTCTATAATTATTGGGATTTCTATGAATTCACTATATATCTCATCAAGTTTTTTGCTTAAGTCCCTTCGCTCATTAGAATGAGGAGCATAAGTCAATACTTTCTCGTTAACGGGTTTGGGAATTGAGTAACTGGCATTAAACATGATAGACTCCTTCTTTTTGATTTCCGAAACTTTCCAGAATATATGATAATTCATTATTTAATGAAGCCTTCAAAAATCCTGCAGGGTCAATTATAAACTAACACGGCAGAGCCCGTGATATCCTCAGGCTTCGCCTGCGGGGTATTCCGATTGCAAAATAATGAACTGCAGCAAGTATGGCGCTCATCGAATAAGAGCTTCAAACTCCCCGTGAAACTTCTCAACGAAGTTAAAGATTGGAAGGAATGCAGCGTCACCAAGGGGGCAAAGGGAAATTCCCTTAAGGGAGGTGCAAATTTTCATTATACGCCGGATATCATCGGCTTCTCCGCTTCCGAGAAAGATTCTTTCCAGTAAGAGTCTTAGTTTTCCCGTTCCCTCACGGCAGGGCGTGCATTGTCCGCATGATTCGTTAGCGTAGAAACGGGCGGTTCGCAGTGCAATTTCTGGAATTGAGGCATTCTCACTTAACACAATAACTCCTGCAGAACCCAGCATTGTCCCTGCCGCGGCGAGTGAATCGAAGTCCATAAGTACATCCGCTTCCCGGGCAGAGAGAACCGGAGTGGAAAGTCCGCCGGGTATGACTGCTTTAAGTTTCCTGTCCCCCCGTATACCTCCAGCCACGTCATAGACAAGATTGAGAAGAGGCACCCCAAGGGGAAATTCATAGCATCCCGGTTTGTTGACTTCCCCGCTGATGCAGAAAAGCTTTGTGCCTGTGTTGCCGGGAATTCCAATGGAGGCAAATCGTTCTGGTCCTTCACGGACAATGAAAGGGAGGCACGCAAGAGTCTCAACATTGTTGACCACAGTGGGAGAGCCGTATAATCCGGAAGCTGCCGGATAGGGCGGCTTAAGGCGGGGCTGCCCTCTTTTCCCTTCCAGTGACTCAATGAGCGCGGTTTCTTCTCCACAAACGTAGGAACCCGCTCCGCGGTATACATTAATATCAAAATTAAATCCCGATTTCAGGATGTTTTTTCCTAAATATCCCGCCTGTCTCGCTTCTGCAATTGCCTGTTCAAGTATTTGCGCAATTTCTGCGAATTCACCTCTTATGTAGATAAATCCCTGAAAGGAATGTACTGCGTAGCCGGCAATCAGCATTCCTTCGATCAGCAGGTGGGGATCTTTTTCCATTAGTATATGATCTTTGAATGTTCCCGGCTCGCCCTCATCTGCATTGGCTATAAGGTACACGGGTTGGCTGCAGTCCCTGGGAATGAAATTCCATTTGACGGCAGCCGGGAAGCCCGCGCCGCCCCTGCCCCTCAAACCTGATTTCTTTACTGTCTCAACGATATCGTCAGGCTTTTTTGAAAGCGCTTTTTGAAGAGCTTCATATCCGCCGCCGGAAATGTAAGTTTCCAGTTTTTTTGATTCATCTTTGTGTATGTTTTTCAAAAGGATTTTTAATTCTTCCATTTTTATTCAGCCTTCTCTTTCAGGGAAGCAAGAATGCGGGACAATTTTTTTTCAGTCAGTGCTTCATGGAACTTCTCGTTGATCATCATCACCGGAGCTTTATCGCAGGAGCCAAGACATTCCACGCTCTCCAGGGAAAAGATACCGTCGGCGGTAGCCCCGCCCTCTCTTATTCCAAGCTTTTTCTCAAGCCGGGTGAGAAGGTGTTCCGCCCCCAGAAGGGAACAGGAGATATTGGTGCAGACTTGAATGTGGAATTTTCCAATGGGTTTTCTATGTATAAGATTGTAGAAGCTGGCGATGCCGTAGAGTTCGGCATAGGATATGGAAAGAATGCCGGCAATTTCTTCGATGTCTTTCCGGTCGATGTATCCCTTTCCGCTTTGGGCAATGTAAAGCGCCGGCAGTGAAACGGAGCGGTGACCGGGAAATTCCTTTGCCTTTTTCCGTATGTCGTCCTTTTGCTTGATGGAGAGCATCACTATCTCCTTTCAGAATGAAGTGTTTTCATTGAGACGTACCGGGATGCGCTTTCATGATTTTTACCGCGCAGGCTTTATACTCGGCAGTATCGGTTACAGGATCAAAAACATTGTTGGTAAGAACATTTCCGCATGCCTCGTGAAAATGAAAGGCGGTAAATACCGTTCCTTCCGGCGAGCGTTCGGTGAGGCGGACTTTCATTTTTACGGACCCCCTGCGGGATGAGATTACCGCGTAATCTCCTTCGTTTAATTCCATGCTCGCCCCGTCAACCGGATTCACTTCAAGAAGCTCTTCCGGGAAGATTTCATTCAATCCCCGTGAGTTCCGGGTCTGTGTGCCCGTATGATAATGCCACAATCTTCTTCCTGTTGTAAGAATGAAAGGATAGTCCTTGTCCGGTTGTTCCGCCGGCGGATGCCAGTCTACTTTGGAAAAGACAGCTTTACCGCACACGCATTGACCGCCTGAATGCAGGAATCTGGTGCCCGGATGCTCGCAAGTGGGGCAAGGCCACTGAAGCCCCTGCTTTTCGATGCGGTTATACAGGATTCCGGCGAAATTCGGCGCCAGTTTCACAAATTCGTCCCATATATCTTTGTTGTTCTTAAACTCCATGTCATATCCGAGTCTTCCAGCCAGCTCTGTTGTTATCCACCAATCGGGGCGTGCCTCCCCCGGGGGTTTCACAGCTTTTCTGACCCGCTGCACTCTCCTCTCGGTATTTGTGAAGGTGCCGTCAACTTCTGCAAAGCAGCAGGCAGGAAAAACGACATCGGCGTACCGGGTTGTTTCATTTAGAAAGATATCCTGCACAATGAGAAGTTCAGCCTTTTTAAGGCATTCTATTGTATGAGCCTGATTAGGCTCGGACATTACAATATTTTCACCGATACAATATAATGCTTTGAGGGTTCCCTCTTTCAAGCCGGTTATCATTCCAGTCATGGTCAATCCTGTTTTGCCGGGAAGATTTACTTTCCATGCCTCCTCGAATTTTTCCCGGACCTGTGGGTCCGCGGCTTTTTGATACCCCGGCAGTGAATTGGGTAGAGCGCCCATGTCGCAGGCTCCCTGAACATTATTCTGTCCCCTCAGCGGGTTTATCCCTCCGCTTTCCTTGCCGAGATTTCCCAGGAGAAGTTGGAGGTTTACGCATGTCTTTACATTATCAACTCCGCAGGTGTGTTCTGTGATCCCGAGTGTATATAAGAGAGAAACCCGTTCAGCTTTCCCGAGGATCCGCGCCGTTTCTTTGATGTCTTCCACCGGAACACCGGATATTTCCGAAGCCCTCTCAGGCGGATACTCCATTATTTTTGCTTTGCATTCATCATAACCCTCGGTGTTGAGGCGGATGAATTCTTTGTCTTCCCAGCCGTTCACTATAATTTCATGCATGATTCCGTTGAGAAGAGCCACATCGGTTCCCACTTTGAGCTTCAGCCATTTTGTGGCAAACTTCACCATGCCGATTTTTCTGGGGTCCACAACGATAATTGCAGCGCCCCGTTTTGCCGCCTTTTTAATGCGATAGGCAATGACCGGGTGAGCCTCTATGGTATTGGATCCAATTATGAAAAGGCAGGGTGAATGCTCTATTTCACTGATTGAGTTGGTCATCGCACCTGAGCCGAGGGTTGCTGCCAGACCGGCAACAGTGGGAGCGTGTCAGGTTCGTGCGCAATTATCTACGTTATTACTGCCAATGGCGGCTCGCATGAATTTTGCCATGGCATAGTTACTCTCGTTGGTGGACCTTGACGAGCTTATGCCACCGATTGCATCAGGCCCATGAGTATCCCTGATTTCGGCGAGGCGCCGGGCGGTAAAGTCCAGAGCCTCATGCCAAGATACAGGAGCTAATTCGCCGTTTTTCCGGATAAGCGGCGAATTAAGGCGATCTGGATGATGTACGAAGTCATAGCCGAATCTTCCTTTTACACAAAGATTACCGAAATTAGGCTCCACATCTTCTGCCCCGGTGACCTTGACAATTTCGTTGTTTTTAACATGAAGATCAATCTGGCATCCCACGCCGCAATAAGGGCAGGTGGTTCTAACAGGCGTGGAATCCCATGTGCGTCCTTTATGCATGGCTTTTTTTTCTGTGAGTGCGCCCACAGGACAAAGCTGAACGGGTTTCTCTCTTATACAGGATTCCGGCGAAATTCGGCGCCAGTTTCACAAATTCGTCCCATATATCTTTGTTGTTCTTAAACTCCATGT
>JAMDEM010000168.1:5525-13851 GCA_023486985.1 Bacillota bacterium | reverse complement strand
CGCAGTTTTGCTGCGGGGTCTCCTGCCGCAAAACAAACTTGCCCGAAGGGATACCCTGCGCCAAGAGCGCAGGGTAGTTTATTTCTGTAATCCAGAACTCATTAATATCTATTCTATTTTAAAAAGAAGCGCCCGGCTGTCTACTCATCAATCGTGTACAAAAATCTGCAATGTATCTTTGCTATTCTTCGCATCAAAGCCCCAGTTTAGGCTGGTAAACGGGCTGACTGTTTTGCCGGCTTGAGCAATGTAAGGAACATGCATGTTCCATTTGCCGCTTTTTTCTTTGGTTAAGTCTTTGCTTGGGACCACTACAGCCACATGGCTGTCACCTCCGGGATTAACCCAGCCAACGATTACCAGTTTACCCTGGTTGGCAGCTTCCATTGCTTTCCGGAATGCCCCTTCCTTCGACGCATCATTGCCGGTGAACTTGATCCGGCTCCATCCGTTAACATTCGCATCTGCGGATTTCGCCAGGTTGCCGATTTGTTTGACTGCACGGAACGGCTCCTTGCCGCCCAGCTCGGTCAGGTTGTATCCTAATTTTTTTACAAAATCATACACGAAGATATTGCATTTTGTTATAAGTTTCGTTTTCCCTTTTATTTTAATTGTTTCAGACTTGTAACGCGGGCTGACCGGCGCCTTAAGCAAGTCTTTTGCTGCAGCGGTTAGCTTTTGGCTTTTTGTCCCGGCAGCCGGGGTTTGCTGAGGCTTAGGCGTTTGTTGCGGCTGGGGCGCCTGCTGGAGTGTTGTCAGCTCGCTCTGCAGAGAGGTTGTGACTTCATTCCTTAGATTTTCTATATTCGTAAAAACCGTCTTGAGCTGCGCCGCAAGATCATGGCTTTCTGCTTGGAGAGACGCGTACTGCTGGTTTAATGAATTCCAGCTTGCGGCGTCATTGTTATGATATGCCTGCTGCATTTGTTCCAGCATGGCAAACTGCTGCTGTTCGTTGGAAAGCATGCTCTGAGCCACATCGTTCAGTGACCGGGACAGGGGATCAAATCGTTCAAGATACGGCGCCAGTTCCGGAAGCGCTGTGAGTGCCGCCCTGATTTTGCCCATATAATCCATGGTCAGCCGCACCAGGGCTTGTTCAGCATCCAGAGTCTTGCGGGCATCTGCCAGCACTTTGTCTATTTCACCGGGCTGGTATTCCGCCTGGGATGACGGCATGCTGTTTATGATTGAATCCTTGGCATCATAGAATTCCCGGGTATCCCTGTCAATGCGGGACAACACATCCTGAACCTGGCTGATGCTTGAATAACCCCATGCAACCCTAGGGACGGAAAGAACTGACAAAAAAATGGTACAGAGAGTCATTATTACAAATTTACGCAAATTAATCACCTCGGTTAATATTAGATGAAAATTATTTTGCTTCGGGATACCCTGCAGCTTGCTACAGGGTAGTTTATTTTCGACGGCTATTTTTAAAATGCCTCCCGGTATCTTGTTCATAGATAACTTTGTTATGATTGTCATGTTATGGGCAAAGAGGAGAATCTAGTTTTTAATCCCCCTGCTTAATCTTTTTCTTTATCTTTATGCTGAACCTGCAATTTTAATATTTGCGCAGACATACTCATGCCCGGCAATTTGTTGATAGAAGCTGATGTTTCTGTATTTGAGTTTTTTATCCGGCAGTTTATAGTTTTTCCGCAATACGGGCATTTAACATTTTTGTTATTGTTAGTGTTATAGTCAGCAGGCAAAATTTTACTGCAATGGGGACATAATGCTTTTTTGACAGGTTTAATCCTTCCCAGTTCCGGCATGTGTAATATTCTTACCTTTCATCTATCATTTATCTTTTCTTTATTGCAGGCAGTTTATGCGAACTTCCATCCGATTTTAGAATCCTGTCTTTTTCAGCTTCAACTTTGCCTGAAAGAATCCGGCTGGATACCACGTAGAAAAAGAGATAAAGAGATACAATTAAAAGAATTGTCATAAGAATTTTGCTTCTAAATATTTTCATAGCCCCGCCTCCTTATAATTTTTTTTCAAGTTTGAAAGATACTCTCCATCTTTTAAAGCAGTATATGGATTGCCGTTATTATAAATTTGGGGAATACCGTTCCATGCAATTTGTTCTTTAATTAAGACACTCCAAAAAGTTGTTTTTGTCTAATTTTTAAAAAATCTTCTGCAAAAATTGCGCCTGCACCTTTACTTAGCACATCTTTTTCGTATATAATTCTAATGATGAAAAATATGTCACAGCAAGTTTTTATGGTTACAGATGTTTGCAATAATAATTGTGTCTTCTGCGCTGCTTATAATACAGAATTCCCGAGTATAACGCTTTCAGAAATTGAAAATATTTTCAGCCGGGGGATGGGGGCGCAGGAAGTTGTTATTTCTGGCAAAGAGCCTACTACCAGCGACGATCTGCCCGAGATTGTGAGAAGACTGGCAGAAAGGGGATGCAGCCGTATAACTATTCAGACTAATGCCAGAAGGCTTTCAAATATAGACTTTTTGAAAAAATTCAAGGGGAGTCCGGTTACTTTTTTTGTCTCAATTCATGGTTATAAAGCCGAAACTCATGAAAGGCTTTCAGGCGCACCGGGAAGTTTTGCAGAGACGATGCAGGGCATAAGAAATATAGCGGCGGAAGGTTTCAACATAACCACAAACACTGTAATCACAAAAATGAACATGCACGAGCTTCCGGCTCTTACAGAGAAGCTTTTACAAATAGGCATAAGCTGTGTAACTCTTGCGTACGTGGTTCCATCGGGTAAAATCACAGCAATGTATGAGGAATATGCGCCAAAATATCCAGAGGCAATCGGTTATATTAATGAAAGTTTCTCAATCTCTGAGAAGTATGTAGGAGTAGGAAATATTCAGGGACTGCCGTTTTGCTACCTCCAGGGCAGGGAATCTTATGCCAACGATGCTATTTATGGCGACGTGAACGAGATTTTTGCCGGTGATGGAACTAATTTTTCCGGAAATGAAAGCAGAAGTGCTCTTTATGTCAAAGGAGATCCCTGTAAGGCATGTGATTATACTTTGTTCTGTGACGGAGTTTTTTCTGCCTATGTCCAGAATTATGAATGGAATGACATAAAGCCTGTGAAACTTGAATTCTCAAATGATAAAAAAGAAAGAAAATCAATAGAGCTTAAATCCGGACTATATCCGGCTTTTGTCGTGCGGCGGATAAGACCTGTGCACCTTGTGCCCAGAAAATTTGGAGGTTTCTTTATAAACACACCCCTTATCATACCTTTAACAAAAAAAGGTTTTCTTGTGCTTTCGTCTTTGAGCGGTAATGTAAACTTGAAGGAAATAAGTGAGAAATTTGGCAGTGAGGCTGTTGATTTTGTCGCTGATTTTTATACAAAAGGGTTAATTATCTTAAGGAAGGAAAAAGGGGATTACTGGCATTTGTCAGGACCTCCTGGTTTTGGCGAAAATAAGTTTGACATAAATGAAAATTTTGAGATTCCAATTTATGGAAGGGAAATCAGCTATCCGCAGGTAAAGCTTATTTAAGGGTTATCAGGATGATACATCAGGTTCTTATATTCAGTAATACATGCAATAACAATTGTATTTTTTGTTCTGCTGCATCGAATGATAATGTTTGTCTTTCAATGGAGGAAGCCACTCGTATAATAAAGGATGCGGTAAGTACGGGAATCAGGGATATAGTCATTTCCGGCAGGGAAGCAACCACCCGGGAAGAGCTTTTGCCGCTGGTTGAGCGTGCTCTAAAAGAGGGCATCAGAAATATTTCTATTCAAACTAATGCAAGAAAGTTTGAAGATATAGAATTTTTAAGGAAGTTCAAGAAACCGGGGGTAAGCTTCTTTTCTTCCATTCATGGATTAACAGCTGATGTTCACGATGAGCTTAGCGGTGTGCCCGGAAGTTTTGAGCAAACCTTTCAGGGACTTAAAAACATGTTAATGCTTGGTTTTTCTGTTGCCACAAATTCTGTAATAACCAAGTCAAACTTTAAAGATATACCAAAGCTTACCCGCTTGCTGTATGAAATAGGAGTTTCTCTTGTAACCCTGGCATATCCTCTTCCCAGCGGCAATGCTCCTGGAAACTACAATGCTATATCGCCAAAGTATTCGGAAATTCAACCTTATGTTATAGAGAGCTTTAAAGTGGCGGCGCAGTTTCACCGGATAGGCAATATTCAGGGCGTTCCTTTTTGCTGTCTCAAGGGCTTTGAGGGTTATTCCAACGAAGCGTTTTATGCATTCAGGGAAGAGGTTTTTCGCGGTGGAGAAAAGCAGGAGTCTGCTCTTGCCGGCAGAAAAATTCTTAATACTTTCGGTCCTCCCTGCAATGAATGCAGCTATAGTATATTTTGCGAGGGTGTTTTCAAGAACTATACCGAACTTTATGGGTGGTCTGATATAACTCCGGTAATCCTTTCTCATGTAGTTGAGGAGGAAGGCGAAGAAATGGAGATGAATGGCAGTCTGTATCCTATCAGGATGATGCCGGATAAAGATTCAGGCCAGCCGGTATCACCGGTTGTTTTAATTCCAAGACCCTTTGGCGGATTTATGATTTACAGGGAGAAGATTTTTCCCCTTACAGAGAAAGGATTCAATCTAATTTCATCGCTTAACGGAAAAGTAAATCTTCGGGAAATCGAAAGTAAATTCGGCAGTAAAGCCCTTGGTTTTCTGGTGTCTTTAAGTAAAGAAGAAAAATTAATAAAATTTATTGACCGCATTGAAAGAATTGTAGAACAACCATATTTTTCTCCCGGAAGAAGCTCTTTTCCTGATGGAAAATATGAATTTGAACTTCCGCGTTTTGGAAGAAGAATGTTATACCCGCGTATAAAACTCACCTGATTTCGTCATTCAGATTGCTTCGCTCTTCGCTTGCCTCGCATGACTACGGTGTGTCAATCTCTATCCTGCGGTTATAGCTTCGCTCGCATGATATGCCGAGCCCGTCTTTTTTCCATGTTATGAAGTAGTGCCCGTTCCCCGAACGGGCTTGTGAAGGAAAGGGTCATTTTGTTTATATTAATAAATAAAGGGAAAAATATATTTTGAAAAGAATTTTATTATCAGACTTATCAGTTGAATTGGAGGTCATTTTTTAATGCTCAAAAGGCTATTACTGGTTTTCCTGCTTTTGCTTCTTGCAATATCCCCGCTCTCGTCTCTTCCCGATAAAGATCAACCCGTGGACGTTCTGGTGCTTAGCGGCGCCATTCTTCCTATTACGGCAACTTATGTCATAAGGGGAATTGACCAGGCTGAAAGAGATAATGCAATATGTGTAATCCAAATGGATACCCCGGGCGGCTTAAGCGATTCAATGGATGAAATTATCAAAAAGATAAATTCATCCACTGTGCCTGTGGTTGTTTACGTTTATCCCCACGGGGCTAGGGCTGCATCGGCTGGAACATACATAATGTATGCCGCCCATGTTGCCGCAATGTGCCCGGTTTCAAATATGGGTTCAGCTCATCCGGTGTTTATAGGAGGCGGAGGTTCCTCACCGGGAAAAGAGGATGAGGGGAAAGACAAAAAAGAGAAGCCGAAGAGCCAGGATGAAATTATGTCTGAGAAGGTAACAAATGATGCAGTTGCTAAAATAAAGTCTCTTGCAGAGAAAAGGCATAGAAATGCGCAATGGGCTGAGAAAGCCGTAAGGGAAAGCGTTAATATAACAGCCAGTGAAGCTTTGAAGCTTAATGTAATTGATCTGGTTGCAGAAAACATGGATGACCTGCTTAAAAAGCTTGACGGCAGGGTAGTGGAGCTTCCTAATGGGAAAGTTACTCTTCATCCCGGTAAAGGCCCATATAAGACAATTCCCATGAGCAGTATAGAGAGTTTTCTGGCAGTGATATCCAATCCCTCGATAGCTCTTGTGCTGATGTCCATAGGAAGCCTTGCTCTTATTTATGAGCTTGCGTCTCCCGGGGCGATTTTGCCGGGAATAGTGGGAGTAATCTGCCTGATTCTTGCTTTTTATTCACTGGGCAGCCTCCCCATTAATTATGCCGGACTGGGTCTTGTTATATTCTCTCTTATTCTTTTCATCGCTGATGTTTTTGCCACAAGCCATGGCTTTTTAACGGCTGGAGGCATTATTTCTTTCATCCTGGGAGCGAGCATGCTGATACCGGCAGGTTATCCGTATTTAAGTGTTTCATGGTATCTTATCGGGGCAATGGCATTGACTATGGGCGGTTTTTTTGGATTCGTAATAACTATGGTGATAAAAGCTCAAAGAAAGAAATCAATAACGGGCAGGGAAGGTCTGGTTGGCTCCCTGGCGGAAGCCAGAACAGACCTCAGTCCTGAAGGCACAATCTTTTTAATGGGAGAGCTCTGGAGAGCAAGAAGTGTTTCCGGCACAATTTCGAAAGGGTCGCTGGTGAAAGTTAAGACTGTAAAGGGCTTAAGGGTGACGGTTGAACCGGCGAAAGAAGAAGATAAGTGAGAAAGGTGAATCATATTGCCGCTAAATCCTGACTTTCGATATAATTTAGTAATAATTGGAATTATTGTTGGGGTTATTATTGTTGCTGCATTTGTGCTTATAGTGCGCCAGAGAAGCATGAAGCCGGTTGCTGGAAAGGAAGAGATGGTAGGCTTAACTGGTGAAGCAAGAACCGATGTTGACCCGAAAGGAGAGGTTTTTGTCCACGGTGAATTATGGAGAGCTGTAACGAAAGGAGATATGATAAAGAGAGGCGAAAAAATTGAAGTTATTGCGGTTAAGGGGTTAACCCTTGAAGTTAAAAAAAGTATAGAGGAGGTTTGAACAGTGGAATTTTTAACACAACTTGGACCCGGTGCAATTTATATTGTAATATTTGCAATAGTTATTTTATCCTCGGCTGTCAGAATTGTTCAGGAGTATGAAAGAGGTGTTATATTCAGGCTTGGAAGATGCGTGGGCGCAAGAGGACCCGGCTTGTTCTTTCTTATTCCCGGCGTTGAAAGAATGGTAAAAGTTGACCTTCGAGTGATTACCATGGAGGTGCCCCCGCAGGAAGTTATCACAAAAGACAACGTTACGGTAAAAGTCAGTGCAGTTGTATTTTTCAGGGTAGTGGACGCTGTAAATTCCGTTATCCAGGTTTTTGATTTTGTGAGAGCTACCTCTCAGATTTCCCAGACAACTTTAAGAAGCATTTTAGGCCAGTCGGAACTTGACGAGCTTCTTGCCAAGAGAGATAAAATTAACGACCAGCTCCAGAAAATCATTGATGAACAGACCGAGCCATGGGGAGTTAAGGTTACTGCAGTTGAAATAAAAGACGTGGAGCTTCCTCAGAGCATGCAAAGAGCAATGTCAAAGCAGGCAGAAGCAGAAAGAGAAAAAAGAGCAAAGGTCATACACGCTGAAGGTGAATTCCAGGCTGCCAGCCAGCTTGCTGAAGCGGCAAAGGTTATTGCTTCCCAGCCGGCAACATTGCAGTTAAGATACCTTCAGACTTTGACGGAGATTGCTGTGGAGAAGAGCTCCACCATTATCTTCCCTGTGCCGATAGACACTATTAAACCGTTCCTGGTGGGAGGGTATGGTGATTCGAAGGTTAAGTAAGGAAAGGCTTTCGCCTTAATCCCTTTGCTTCCCTTCCTCCCTTATTAGAGGGCCAAGCTCAATACCTCCTCTTTAAGGGACGAGCTAAGTACCCCTTCTTTAAGGGGCGGGCTAAGTACCCCCTTTGTTAAAAGGGGCCAAGCTCAAGTACCCCTTCTTTAAGGGGCGGGCTAAGTACCCCCTTTGTTAAAAGGGGCAAGCTCAAGTACCCCCTTTGTTAAAGGGGGCAAGCTCAAGTACCCCCCTTTGTTAAAGGAGGCAAGCTCAAGTACCCCCCTTTGTTAAAGGGGGCAAGCTCAAGTACCCCCCTTTGTTAAAGGGGGGAGAGGGGGGTTACAGAGATTTTCGGTGAGGGGTCAGTTTAATCAGTTGCCGTTAGATGGAGGAGAAAAATGTCATTACAGGTCTATATTGACGGTAAATATTATAATTCGGAGGATGCAAAAATTTCCGTATGGGATCACGGGTTTTTATACGGCGACGGCGTCTTTGAGGGAATAAGAGTTTATGATGGAAGAATCTTCAGGCTTGACCAGCACCTGGACCGGTTTTATGATTCGGCAAAATCCGTTAAGCTTGATGTTCCGCTTGCCAAAGAGAAGATGAAGGAGGCAGTTATAGAAACCTGCCGCCTGAATGAACTGATGAATGCTTATGTCAGGCTGGTAGTTTCACGCGGCAAAGGTGATCTTGGGCTTGACCCGAGGAAATGCAGCAAGACCACGCTGGTGATAATTGCCGACAAGATAAAACTTTA
>JAMDEM010000168.1:0-5515 GCA_023486985.1 Bacillota bacterium | reverse complement strand
GGTCAAGCCTGAAGAGATGTATAAAAAAGGATTGAAGCTCATAATTGCTTCAACCAGAAAAAATATTCCCGAAGCTTTGAATTCAAAGATTAAATCCTTGAATTATCTTAACAACATTCTTGCTAAAATCGAGGCTACTGAGGCGGGAGCCGATGAAGCGGTAATGATTAATGCCGACGGATTTGTGGCGGAGTGTACTTCGGAAAATATTTTTGTTGTAAAGAACGGCGTTATTTATACCCCGCCGGGGTATGTGGGACTTCTTGAGGGAATAACCAGGGGCGCTGTTATAGAGATTGCAAGAAGTATGGGTCTTGATATGCGGATTGACCTGCTTAACTCTCATGATCTTTTTGTGGCAGACGAGTGCTTCCTCACGGGAACCGGCGCGGAGATGATTGCCGCGGTTGAAATTAACGGAAGGGTTATCGGCAATGGAAAGCCCGGACCATTTACCACAAAGCTTCTTGCGGCATTCAGGGAATTGACAAAAGTTGATGGAACGCCAATTTATCAGGGACTGGCAAAGGAAAATTCCAGGCACTCCAGGATTGTAAAGGCAAATTGAGCCAAATTATCTCCCCTCTTTGCTAAAGAGGGGCAGGGGGAGTTAAGTTGGTCTTGCAGAGCCTGTATTTAACATGGTGATAAATTTTTAAATTCATGATATAATACTGTAATTGCAGTAGCACCCGTTCCTTCTGAGGTCCCCCCTCTTTGCTAAAGAGGGGCTGGGGGAGTTAATTATTGAGGGATAGCGGCAATTCTCTTTAAAGAGTCGGGGCGTAGCGCAGCCTGGCTAGCGCGCAGCGTTCGGGACGCTGAGGCCGGAGGTTCAAATCCTCTCGCCCCGACCAATTCAGTCATTCTGAAAATTGAGGCGTTTTGTTGATTGCGAAATAAAATACCCTGCAACTTGCTGCAGGGTATTTTATTTTTCCCAAACATCAGCTTGAGCCGTTATCTTTTCTTTCCAGCCGCCGCATGAAACTATTTCTGTGACTTGTATCTTAGGTTTGAGTCTAAAATTGTCTTTCGCAGCCGCAAACTTTTAGGCGTTACTTCCAGGAACTCATCGTCTTCCAAAAAGTCCAGGCATTGTTCTAAAGACAAGATTGTAGGCGGTGTTAAAATAATGGCAAAGTCGGAATTTGATGCACGGATGTTGGTTTGCTTCTTTTCCCTGGTGACATTGATTTCAATATCTTTACTGCGGGTGCTTAAACCGATAATTTGCCCGGCGTAAACTTCGGTTTGCGGCGGAATAAAGGTAATGCCGCGGCCCTGAGCAATATTTAAGCCGTAAGTAACCGCTTTCCCGGTATCAGAGGCAATTAGAACGCCGTTTCTATTTTTGGGGAGCATCGCTCCCTCAGGCTGGAAACGCAGAAATATCGAGTTTATAACCGTAGTTCCTCTTGAGACTGTAAGCAGACGGCTACGAAGTCCCAGGAGTCCTCTCGTTGTAATTTCAAACACAAAGCGGGTTGATCCGTCGCTATTTCTGCTTTGAGATTGCATAATCCCGCGTCTGCTGGCAATTTCTGATGTAACGGCGCCGACTTTATCGGTATCAACATCAACAGTTAATTCTTCGATGGGTTCGCATAAAACGCCGTCAATTTCCTTGATGATAACCTGGGGTTTTCTTACTTGAAGCTCGTAGCCCTCGCGGCGCAGGGTTTCAATAAAAACCGACAAATGCAATTCTCCGCGGCCCGACACAATAAACTCGGTGCCGTTTTCCTCCATTTTCAGGGATACGTTAGTCTGCAATTCTTTTTTAATTCGTTCTAAAAGATGCCGCCCGGTGACAAATTGGCCTTCCTTTCCTGCAAAAGGTGAAGTGTTGGCAGAAACGGCTATTTTCATGGTCGGCTCTTCGATGCTAATTGACGGAAGAGCTACCGGATTCTCTAAATCAGAGATAGTATCGCCTATATTTGCACTGGAAATTCCGGTTATGGCAACAATATCGCCGGCTTGAGCCTCGGGTACTTCCAGTTTTTTTAATCCCCGGAAAACATAAACCTTTTCAATACGTCCCGTTTCCTGAGTGCCGTCATTTTTTATTATTGAAACAGGAAGCCCCTTTTTTACAACGCCGTTTGTAATTCTGCCAATGGCGTATTTTCCCTGGAAACTGTCCCAATCCAGGTTTGTCACAAGCATTTGAAGGAGCTTAGTTGAATCAGCTTTGGGCGCCGGAATATATTTTAAAATGGCTTCGAAAATTGGCGTTAAATCGGCAGGAGATGCTGCATCGTTTGGAAATTTGTCCCAGGCTTTTCCTTCACGGCTAATAGAATAATAAACGGGAAAATCAAGCTGGGAATATTTAGTTGCCAGGTTCAAAAATAAATCGTGGGTTTTGCTGAGGGTATCAGCAATGTCGGCGTCGCGTTTGTCGATTTTATTAATCACGACAATTGGTTTCAAGCCGATTTCCATGGCTTTTTTCAATACAAATTTTGTTTGCGGCATCGGGCCCTCTTGTGCGTCAATTAGCAAAAGCGCGCCGTCTGCCATGTTTAAAGTGCGTTCCACTTCGCCGCCAAAATCTACATGCCCCGGCGTATCAATAATATTAATTTTTACATCCTTGTAATACACTGCCGTATTTTTAGCTAAAATAGTAATGCCGCGCTCTCTTTCCTGGTCAAAAGAATCCATAATCAGGTCCTGGGACATAGCGGCTTCATTATCCCGGAAGGTTTTCGATTGTTTTAGGAGCCCGTCAACCAAAGTAGTTTTGCCATGATCAACATGGGCGATAATAACGATATTTCTTAATTTCATAATACATATAACCCTACTACTTTTTTCCTATTTAGTAAACCCCCCTGTTTTTCAAGAAGGATTTCTTGTTGTTGCCCGCGCACGGGCGGGTTGGGGCAGTGTCTCTATTACCGGCTCATTTTGCTTTGCAAAATACAGCCTACAATTCCACTGAAAAAAAAGACAGCCCAAGCGGACGAGTGGCGGAACGAGTAGCTTGGGGAAGGAATTCCGCACACCCTCGCAGAAGCGAAAGGTGAAAAATTTCTTTTGTACATGGAGGTGAAAGTATGAACAGAGCAGCAGGACTCAAGAAAGAAAAAATATTTGCTGATTTTGAAAAGCTTTCCAAGGAACGGAAAAAAGAGGTTGCTGATTTTATTGCATATCTAAAAACTAAGGAAGAGCTGGAAGCCACAAAAGAGATTATCACTGATAAAGATTTTTTAAAGAGTATCATGATGGGCGATGAGGATTTTAGATCAGGAAAATTTAAAAAATGGTCCGAGGTTAGAATAAATGTATGAAGTCTTTATCTCTCATGAGGCTGAAAAATATTACAAAAAAGCCGATAGAAACACAAAGCGACGAATAAACAGTTGTATTGAGATTCTTAAAGAAAATCCAGTCTATGGGCTACATATAAAACGGCTTCATGGTGAGCTTTATGGTAAATATAGATATGCCGTTGGAAACATTAGAATAGTTTATGAAATTAACACTAAAGGTCAAACTGTTGAGATAAAAGCAATTAAAAGCCGAGGAGACATTTATAAATAGCAGTTTGCTACTTAAAGAAGGTGCACCAATGAAAGTTCTGGTCACTTACATTTCATGGACCGGCAATACCCGGAAGATCGCCGAAGCCATTTTCCAGGAGATTCAGGCAGAAAAAGAGATGAAGGATTTCGGCGAGGTTAAGAGCCTTGACGGACATGACCTCGTTTTTGTAGGATTCCCCATTCATGGCTTTGGACAGCCTTCTGATGAGGCAAAAGAATTCCTTGATAAGTATTGTGCCAGCAAAAAAACAGCCCTTTTCGTAACTTATTCCGCTCCTGAAGATTCCCCCTTTGTGCCCCCGTGGCTTGAAGCATGTAAAGAAATTGCAAAAGGCACCCAGCTTATAGGCTTGCGTGACTTCCAGGGGCAGATTCCTCTGGAACAGGTAGATGTGATGCTGCAAAGTACCGGCCCCAAAGCGCTTGAAATAGCACGGATGGTAGTTCATTCTTCCATAGGCCAGCCTGATGCTTCGCGCCTTGAGCGCGCCCGTGCCTTTACAAGGGAAATTATGGAAAAGGCAAAAATATAAAATTCGCAAGTTAGCCGGAAGCGTCCTGACCGAAATATCCAATTTGTGCCGGGAATTTTTCGAAAAAAATCTTTTTATTTAAACTAACAATGATTATTGCAATAACAATCAACACTATTGTTTCTATGCATTTTGCAACCTGCCCCATCTGTAAAACTCCCTGGAAATTAGCGGCAGCATGAAACAGAACTGCTGTAATAATATTACCGTTGTTCTTATACCATAACCAATTGATAATAAACGCTGCAGGGAAAACACTAACGATAAAGTTTAAAGCAAATAAAGGATTTGTTTTTATAAGTATGTTGTGATAATAATTATTTATGAAAAACAATGGGATATGCCAGAGGGCCCATAATGCAGCATAAATAAGTGTTGCCGTAAAAAAAGTACGTTTGCCGCGGAGGCTGTCCACTCCATAACCCTTCCAACCTAATTCCTCAATTAATGCGGCTCCAAAAAGCATTAAAGGGATTGGAATAAGTCCCGCGGTAAAAGGAGCTGCTTTGGCAATTGTAAGTTGGTCCAAAGATTGCCCAAAAAATAAATAGGATATTAACACTGAAATAACCACTGCTGCAGGAATAATGAAAAAGATTGCCGGAATACTTGATAGCTTAATTAATTTAAGATTTAAAAGTCTATCATAAAAATTCTGCTTTAGCTCCGTGCTGTTTGAAGTAAAAATCATCAATAGGGCTGCACCAAAAGGTCCAAATAATCCTACAAGTTCAAGTATAGAAATTAATCCGTTTGATCCGCCGCCTTGCTGATAACTAAAATAGGCGGCGATAAGCCAGGCAGCCCAAGTAATCAAATTGGCAATAAAGAAAAATTGAACCGGCTTATAGGCATAAGATTCTTTCATAGGTATCTCCTCTCTTCGTGGTTAGATCACGTATTTTCAAGTACATTATTAGATTCATTATATCAAACTGCATTTATTATTCCCCCGGAAAAATATTTATACCTGCTCCTGAGAGTTCCCCCTTTTGCCCCTGCGGCTTGAAAACTGCAAAAAAACTATAAAAGGTGCCCGACTTCCGGGCTTGCGTGGCTTCCATGGGCAGATACCTCTGGAACAAGTAGATTTGAAGCTGCAAAGTACCGACCCAAAGCGCTTGAAATAGCACGGATGGTTGTTCATTCTTCTATCAGTCAGCCTGATGCTTCACGCCTTGAGCGCGCCCGCGCCTTTGCAAGGGAAATTATAGGGAAAGCGGATTTAGATTCTGAAATAACAAGATAATCCTGTGTAGCATGTTCCATAAATAACATCACAATGACTGTCATTCTGAGACATGTATGATAAAGGTCTAAGAGGTTAAAAGTAGCCTCCAGTTAAAAATATAAGCAGCAACTAACATTTTAAAACTGGAGGCTACAATGAACAAAAATAATAGTATCATAAATGTTGATAGA
>JAMDEM010000105.1 GCA_023486985.1 Bacillota bacterium | reverse complement strand
GCAGGTTCCGGAAAAGCCTCGCAGGGCAAGTACAAAGGACCTGCCTATGAGGCAAATCTTGTGGGAGTAAAAGTCCTGGACGGAAACGGCTCAGGCTCATTCTCTGATGTCATCAAAGGCATACAGTGGGCAACTGATAACAAAGATAAATACAACATAAGAGTGATAAATATGTCCCTGGGCGGAAGGGCTAGCGGATCTTACAAGGATGATCCGGTGGCTCAGGCGGTGGAAGCCGCCGTTAATAAAGGAATAGTAACAGTGGTGGCGGCAGGCAATTCAGGACCTGGCGCAAAAACAATCGGCACTCCTGCACATGACCCGCTTGCTCTTACAATCGGAGCTCTTGATGACAGGGGAACTCCGGATCCGTCGGATGATAAGATAGCATCTTTTTCAAGCCGTGGACCGACGAAATATGATAACCTGCCAAAGCCTGATGTGGTGTCGCCGGGCGTTAATATAACCGCTCCTGATGCATCAAACGGCGGATATACCAGCATGTCGGGAACTTCGATGGCTACCCCGATTGCCGCAGGAGTGGTGGCGTCTCTTATTCAGGCAGATTCAAAGGCAACTCCTGATGAGATTAAAACCGCTCTGGCAAAAACTGCAGATAAAGTAGGAGATTATGATGCTAACACCCAGGGTGCGGGCGTAATTGATCCTTATAAAGCTCTTCAGGAACTGACAAAGAGCCAGAGTTAAAAGAAAACGCTTCCCCCTCTCCCCTTTGGGCAGAGGGATGGGGTGAGGGTACGAAAGAAAACATCTTTTGGAGGCAGGATGAAAAAGGTATTTGCAGTTCTAATCGTTTTACTGACTGCCCTCATTTTTCAGGCATTTGCCGCAGACAATTTAATAGTTCCTTCCCAGAGGGTAGGCTGGTTTACAATCGGAATGAATATGTTCGATGTTTCTAAAGCACTTGGAAGAGCCGGCGGGGTAAGCAATTTAGGCGGCGGCATAATGCAGGTTTCTTATCTTGCCAAATACGGGATTATTTTAAATGTTCAGGGAGATAATGTAGTAAGCATAAACACAAGCAACGCTGCATATTACACAAAGGAAGGCATAAAAGTTGGAAGCAGCGAGGAATCAGTCATGAAAGCATTTGGCAGGAATTTTAAAATAAACCAGGACAGGCCCGAGGCGTACCAGATTAATTACTTGAAAAAGGGGATAGCTTTTCTTATAAAAAATAAGAAAGTAATAATGATAAGCGTTTATAAATCCTAGTAATGAAGAGAGAGTATCATAAAAATTACAGCCCTTCTTTAAACCGCGACATGGAAATTCTGACCTTTGGAGAACATGGTCAGAATTTTCTTGTTTTTCCAACCTCCATGGGAAGATTTTATGAGTATGAAAACAGTTCAATGGTACAGGCACTTTCCTGGCATATTGAGAATGGCTGGGTTCAGTTGACCTGCGTTGACAGCTTTGATACTGAAAGCTGGTACAATTATATGGCTGAGCCCCGTGCCAGGATTAAAAAGCATCTTCTTTACGATAAATATATCCTTGAAGAAGTAATACCTTTCATTATTGATAGGACAGGTAATCCCTATATCTGCACCACGGGGTGCAGCTTCGGCGGATTTCATGCAGTGAATTTTGCCTTCAGGCATCCTGATGTTATAAGCAAGGTTATTTCACTGAGCGGCGTTTTTGATATCAGGCCTTATCTTGACGGTTACTTTGATATTGATTGTTATTTCAACAGCCCCATGGATTTCATGCCCAACATGGATGATGAAAAACTGCTTGAGTTATTCCGCCGGATGAAGATAATTCTTGTGACCGGGGAGAATGATTTTCTTAAAGAGGAAAACTTCAGATTGTCAAACATATTGAATGCAAAGGGAATTTCCCATGTTCTTGATGTATGGGGCGGGGCAGACCACCACTGGTACTGGTGGGAACAGCAGATAAGAAAGTTTGTTTAATGTAAACTCTCATTGAGAGGGCAAGGGTGAGGTCGCAGCCAATAAAATATTTGAGGAAGCCCGCTTAATTCTGCTATCTTTGTCTTGTTTTTATGCCTTTCCCAGAGTGTCATTATTGTCGTAGCCATTGCTCCTCCTATCATCCTGCACCTCCTAATGCCTTTATAGCATTAAAAGGGCATAATTCACTCTGTAATTTTTTCTGGAATTTATTATAACTTTGAGGATTTAAAATGAAAGGAGGTTCCATGCGGGAAAAACAGAAAATTCTTGATTGATTGGAGCCGGGTATGTTAAAATTTAGGAGGTCATGGTTTGCTCAGCTTGGGAGGCGGCTCCAATCATCGGAATCACCGGCTCCTTTGAGCGGAGTATGCATTTAGGCAGAGCAATTCGCCGGTCTTGAAGGAAGCGATGTTTTCTTATAGAATAAGTTTAGAAACATTAATGACAGGAGAAATTTGATGCCGTCCTTTTATGTAAGCCCGAATTCCCGCTATTTTATTGCAGAAGATAAAGAAAATATCTCTCTTTTGCGGGATGAGAGAACAATATGGGCAAGAACCAAAAGAAGCGAAGATGCTGAAGTGATTGGCGTGGGAAACAACGGCATTGCTGCTATAAAGTCATCCGGGGAGATTTTTGTTTGCAAACCCTCTCTGGAAGAGCCGAAAAAGCCTGTTGAAGCTTTTAACAGCGGTAGCCTTGATCAAACTTCTTCAAAACTTGAAAAGATAAGGTTCAATAATCATGGAAACTCGCTTTGCATAGAAAAAATTACCCTCCAGAGCCGTCTTTCTGAGAAAATTTTCCAGCTTCTTTCGGCTGTCCCGGTGGAGAAAAATGCAGCTCTTTATGAAATAATTTTTTATGACATTGTCACAAGCAGGAATTTTATCTTTTATAAATTCATCGGAGACAGAAGATTGAGCGAGCCTTTTCGATGGGAAATTTCCTCTAGTTTTACGTATATGGTTGTGGTTGAAAGCCGTAAGTCGGGCAGGGATATACATAAAAAAGTTTCGATAATAGATGTTCCTGAAGAAACGGTAATTTATGAATTTACTCTTTCTAATATTGAGATAGGCAAACTTTTTGTTAACAACGCCGGCTGTGTTTTAATTGAAATTCCAGGGAAAGAGAGGGAAGCGTATATTGTCAGCAGCGAGGGTGAAAAAAATGTGATACCCCTTGCTAAGAATTGCCATCTTCTGCACCTTGGCATGCAGAAAGTTATGATTTACAGCACCCTGCCGCCTTATATTATGGTTAAGGATTTCAACAATCAGGTTATTCATCATGTTGATTTGCACGGGCTGAAGGCATTAAATGTGGATTACCGGATTTCCTTCAATGAAGGAGATGAAATTGACTTTGTATTCAAACAGGAAGATCAGTTTAGAATTGTTCATTCCAACTTAGAGCATTTTACCGTTGATGCCAAGAGATGGGATCTTCTGGCACAGCAAAAGGACATTGCCCTGGAAGCAATATCAAAGAAAAGCGATCTGGAAGCAAAAAGAAAAGAAACCCGCCTTAAGAAGGAAGAAGAAAAGATAAAAATTCTTGCCGCAACGGCCGCTTCAAGCAAGGAAGAAAGACATAAAAAAAGAAGCCGCCAGATTAGCGAAGTCTTAAAAAATCTTGAAAAGATCAAGCTTCAGTTTGTTACAGGTTTTTTAAGCCAGGAAGAATATGAAAATCAGGTAAAAATCTCAGAGCTTAAATTAAACGAATTCAAGACCGAATCTGAGGCAAAGAAGCGGGATGAAACTGAGGAAAAGCCGGAGGCTGTACCGGCAAGACCGTCTTTAAGTGAATCAAAGGAAGAAAAGATTTCTTCTTTAAGCATGCGCGAAAGAGAAAAAATTGAAAGGCTGTTAAATGCCCTGGAAGAAAGATTTGCCATGGGAGAAATTTCCGAGAAGATTTTTCTTGAACTCAGGGACAAATATAAAAAGCAGCTTCAGAGGTAAAAGATTTGCTCATCCAGAAGAAAAAAAAAGATTTTGACTGCCCTTATTTAAAGCCCTGCAAGCAGTCAAGAGGCGAAAGAGTGGTAGTAACAAAAAGATGCAATGCTTTTTTGCCGACCTTTGAAGTTGATGCCGAGAAGCAGGTCTGCGCTTACTGCAGTGTGCGGGAAGTGCTAGATAAAAAAGAACGCTGCCAGTTTCTTGCCGCCCTTGATATAACAGGCGGAGTTACCAGATATAAATGCTCAAAGACAGGACGTAAGTACCTGGAGCCTGAAACATGTACGGCAAAGAATTGTCCTCACTTTGTGCAGTATTCGGAAAACTTAAAGCCCCGTCTTTAAATTTTCTTCTTCCTTTTTTATCTTTTCATACTCCAGGGGATGATGTTCCTTCAAGTCTTCTTCGCTGATTTTGCCGTGAATCCATATCCAGTCCATGGGGAAAACATCGGGATTCAGATGAGCATTATAAAGATGCCAGATGATTATTGCCAGGAAGGCAAGAACAGCTTCAAAGCCGTGAATCACTCTTGAAATGTCAAGCACCCATTTGGGCAGGACTGCCATTGATATATTTTGAAACCATAGCATAAGCCCTGTTAATATCATTACAACCGATCCCCAGACAACCGCCCAGTATTCGGATTTGCTTATAAAGCTGAAGCGGCCGAATTTCGGCTTTTCTTTTGATAGTCCAAGATTATAGCCGACAGACTGAAAAACATCATAGAAATCTTTAACAGTGGGAATCATCTCTATAAAATCCCGCCGCCCTCTCCTGGAAAAAATTATATAAAAAGTGTGATATACGCAAAGAAGCATCAGGATAATTGCTGCAAATCTGTGAAGCCAGCCTCTTAATTCAAAGAGAATTTGAGAAGATACGACGTTATCAAATATCTTAAAATTATGGAGAAATATAGGCAAGCCGGTAAGAACAAGAATGGTGAAGCTGAAAATAAGGAATATATGCTGAATGCGCTGATTAAGAGTTAAACGTTCATATTCTTTGCCATGATTTTTTCTTCTCACGAAAGATGCCGCTTTCTTTATAAAATAACTGATTCAATTACTTACCTTTGTTTTTCCTTGATTTTCTCCGGATTCTCCCGATGAGATCCAAAATTATGTAGAGGACAAACAAAGTTATCAAGGTGCTGATAAATACTATGTAAAAGAGCCTTACATAAAAAACTCCCTTATCGTGCTTTGGAGAAGGCTGTACATGCACGCTTCCTTTTGCAATGTTTTCCGTAACGCCGGGGTGGCATTTGCCGCAGGTTTTAGGAATATTATTCTTGCTGATTGAAGAGCGGGGATCCGAGGATGGCAGGATGTCGTGATAGCCGTGGCAGCTGGCGCAGTTAGCCACAGTCACATCGCCGTATTTTAAAGCAATACCGTGAAAACTGTCTTCATAGCTTGCAAATTTTTTGGCATCAAGGCCGTATTTGTTTACAATTGCTATATCGGCGTGGCATCTGGAGCAGGTAGCAGGAATATTTTTTGAAAAAACTTTTGAGCCCTTTTCGGTGTGAGCCTGTATATTATGTTCGCCGTGGCAGTCAGTGCAGACCGGCGTTTCAGCAATGCCTTTCTTCAGAGCCTGCCCGTGAAAGCTTGCCATGTATTTTTCATAAACACCTTCGTGGCATTTGCCGCAGACTTCAGGTATATCAGCCTTTGTAATAGGCTTTACAGTATGAACCCCATGGCAGTTTGTGCAGACTGCGGTCACCACAAGTCCTTTTTCTGTAAGTGCAATCCCGTGAACGCTGTGCTTATATTGCTCCACCCATTCTTTTGACGCCATATTATTTGCTTTTATAAGCTTTTTATCCTCATGGCATTTTGCGCAGGTATCTGGAATATTCAGATGGTAAACCGTTGACTTCGGATCTTTTGGAGATTTTATGTTATGAGTGCCGTGGCAGTCCTTGCAGGTCGGCACATCTTTACTGCCTTTTTTCAAACCCTTTCCGTGCACGCTGTCTTTATATTCATTATATTGAGTTATATCCGGCGCTCCCGCTTTGTTTCCCTTAAAATGGCACTGTGTGCAATTCACTTCGGGTGCAGGCTTTCCGGGGTGTTCAGGCTGCATATTACTATGGCAGCTTGTGCATTTTAATTTTTTGTGAACGGAAGATTTCAGGTCTGCTTCATTAACTGTAAGTGATTTTTCTCCCTTTGGGGTGGTTTTAGTAAATCCCGGCGCTGAGTGACAGCTAAGACATTGTGTATTATCAGTCTTTTTTTTCTGCGCAGTCAGAATGGATAGGGAAGAAACCGCAAAAAATAGAACAAGGAGTAAGGCGGGAAAAAATATTTTGCGAATGTTGTTTATGTTCATGAAATTCTCTTTCATAAATTTTTCTACTTTGTGAAAAGATTCTATAAAGTAATAAAAAAACCTTTTCCAAGTTATTTTTTAAGAAAGAGGGTTTTTAGGTTTTTTGGTAAATTACACTTTGTGAAGAAATGTTCAATTAAACCTTAAGAATCACATGCAATTAATACTTAAGAATTAGATAGGATGAAGTATTTGAAAAGGTTTCTATTAGTTTTTTCAGCATTATTTTTGTTTTTAACAGCGCAAGTTTATTCCTACCCTCTTAGGGAAAAATCAGTCGAGGACAACAAAATCTGTCTTGCCTGTCATGGAACTACGGATATAAACAAAAAAGCTAAAGCTGCGGCTTATCCTTCGCTTTATGTGAATCCCAGGGAGTTTGAACCCTCAATTCACGGCGACAGAATGTGCACAGAGTGCCATACTTATATTACTGATATTCCGCACAAAAAAAAGGCAGAGAAGGTTGAATGCGGCCGCTGTCATTATGTTAAAGGGATAGTGCCTGAAACTGTTTCCAGAAAATCAGCTCAATATAAGGAAAGCGTCCATCAGATGGCTCTGAAGAGCGGGAATCCAAAGGCGCCTTCCTGCCAGGACTGCCACGGCTCACATGATGTCCTGAATCCAGCGGATCCGAAATCCAGCGTGAGTTTTCATAATATTCCCCGCACCTGCGGCAAATGCCATCTTGATATATACAGCGAATATAAAGAATCAATACATGGAAGCGCATGGCTTAAGGGAAACACAGATGTTCCAGTCTGCACTTCCTGCCACGGCGAGCACAATATTCTGGCGGTGAAAAACCAGCAGTCTTCGGTTTCTTCCTCAAAAATACCCGGGACATGTTCCAAATGCCATGCTGAGGAACAAATTATGAAAAAATACGGGATAGAAGCAAATAAATATGAAACGTACAGGGAAAGCTTCCACGGCATTGCAAATAAATACGGGAATCTGGTTGTAGCCAACTGTGCCAGCTGCCACGGGTTTCACGACATCCTGCCATCATCGGATCCCCGTTCTTCCGTAAACAGGGACAATCTTGTTAAAACATGCGGCAAATGCCACGCAAATCCCACGGAAAATGTGGCAAAAGGAAAGATTCATGTGGTGATTTCTAAGAAAGATTCAACAATTCTTTATTACGTAAGTGAAGGATTTAAATGGCTTACAATTTGTACGATATCTGCGCTTGTAGGTCATATCCTTTTGGATTTATTTGCCAGATGGAGAAAGAGGAGGGCGGAGATCCGTGCCGGACGAGAAAAGAGAACCTCAGGAAAACAGTCCGAAAAATAGCGGCGGCAAGCCTGATGAGCAAAAACCGATTACTACAGCAAAAGTTGAGGCGGCCGTTCATTTAATTGTCGAGGAAGCAAAGAAAAAAGAAACTGTAAAAGCTATAGAGGAAAGAGTTCAAACTTCCCTTGAGGAGCAGAAAGAGTTTCAAAGGTTCAGCCTCCTTTTCAGATTTCAGCACTTTCTTCTTTTTTCGAGCTGTATCATTTTAATAATTACCGGCCTGCCTATCAAGTTTGCGCATAGCGGCTGGGCTGAGGCTTACTTTCATCTTACCGGCGGCATTGCTTTCAGCCGACTCTTTCACAGGATTGGAGCTTCCGTTCTTATCTTTGTTGGAGTTTTTCATGTGTTTTACCTGGCTTTCACCGCTGACGGCAGAAAGAATTTTTTTTCCTTTTTGCCGAAGATTAAAGATGTAACAGATGTGTTTGATAATCTGATGTACTTTTTCGGCTTCAGAAAAGAAGGGGCAAGGTTCGGGAGATTCAGCTATCTTGAAAAATTTGATTACTGGGCTGTCTATTGGGGCATGGTAGTGATGATACTCTCAGGCTTAATCTTATGGTTTGAGAACCAGTCCATGGCGCTTCTGCCGAAATATTTTCTGGACATGGCACTGGAGGCGCACAGCGACGAAGCCCTTCTTGCCACTCTTGCCATAATTATCTGGCACTTTTACAATGTTCATTTTAACCCGGAAAAATTTCCCATGTCATGGACATGGTATACAGGAAATATATCCAGGGAAGAGATACTCAAGCATCATCCGCTGGAATATGAAGAACTGCTGAAACAAAGGAAACTTCAGGAACTTCAGAAGGCTCTAGAGGGAAAGGAAGAATTGAATGGCAATAAAGACAAGCCTCCCGGCAAGAATTTGGGAGGCGTTGAAGAAAAAGGTTAAGCTGCCCTTTGTTAAAGTATCAATAAGCTTTGCGGCGCTTATTATAATATTTGCTGCTCTCGTTGTAATCACTTACGGCATCAACCGGTTTTATAAGCCTCTTTTCTGCAACCGCTGCCATGAGATGAGGATTGCTTATTCCACCTGGAAAGTTTCTTCACACAAGGAAGTGCCGTGCCAGGGATGTCACGTTGTTCCTTCTTTTGTTGAAATGGTAAAGCTTAAACTGGGAGCAAAAGGGGTAACACATGGAAAGGTTTCTTCAGATTCCTGCCGCGTCTGTCATGCGGAAACAAGAGACCTGGTAGTTTATCATTCCTTGAAGATAACCCATAAAAAGCACTGGGAGATGGGAATTGCCTGCACTTTATGCCATGGCAAGATAGTGCACGGTCCTGAAGCGGCTTATAAAAATACGCCAAAGATGGCGGTTTGCTACGAGTGCCATGACGGGAAGAAAGCTTCCAATAAATGCAGCACATGCCATGCAACCCTTGGAGAAAGAAGAGCCACTGCTTTCAGTCCCGACTGGGTTGCCGCTCACAAGCAGGATGTAGCGCAGAATGACGGCACCTGCAAGAGATGCCATCCTTCTGATTTCTGCGACAACTGCCATAAGACTGTTCCGCCTCATAAGAGCGGCTGGACAAAAATTTATCATATCAAGGAAGCGAAAGAAAATCCGGGACGGTGCACCACCTGCCATGATGAGCATTTCTGCAATGACTGCCACTCCATAAAACGCGCCCATGCCATTAACTGGCTGAGCTTCCATATGAAGGACGCCCGGAAGAATCCCGACAACTGCAAGAGCTGTCATAATGAAGATTTCTGCCAGGACTGCCACAGCAAGCTTGCCCAGCACCCGGCTGACTGGATGGTAAGACATTTTGTTGACGCCAAGGAAGACCCGGCAAGATGCCGTAAATGCCACAATCAAAGCTTTTGTATAAACTGCCACACCAATAAAGTCCCGGATTCCCACAAGGGAGCATGGATTAACCTTCATAAATTTGATGCATTAAAGAAGGGTGCTTCCTGCGCTATATGTCATAAAAGAGATTTCTGCGTTTCATGCCATAAGGCAAAGAAGCCGAAAAATCATGACAGCAGGTGGGAAAAGAAACACGGCCGGCTTGCTGTTGTGTCGAAGGCATCATGCATTAACTGTCATGATGATAAGACCTTCTGTTTTAACTGCCATACGATAAATATGCCTCATCCGCAGACATGGCTTCATACTCACGGCAAGAGGAGCGAAAGCGAACCGTCTCTTTGCACAAGGTGTCATGATGCGAAATACTGCCTTGGCTGCCATGAGCGGAAAATTCCGCCTTCCCACAATAGAAGATGGGACAAGATTCACGGAAGCGAGGCGTTGAAGCCTGTTAAGAACTGCTATATCTGCCATAAGGAAAAGTTCTGCCTGAACTGCCATAAGGTAGAGATGCCTCATCCCAGCAACTGGGGGAGCCTGCATAAGTTTGAGGCAAAGAAAAGACTTTCAGCCTGCTGGAAGTGCCACAACAATAAGGAGTGCCAGAACTGCCATTCCTCTGTTAAACCTCAGGACCATAAGAACGGATGGATTGAAAAGCATAAGGTTAAGGCGCTAAAGGATAAAAAATCCTGCGGGCTTTGCCATGAGGAAAAGTTCTGCAGCAACTGTCATCAGGGCACAATGCCTTCATCCCATGATGCCAACTGGAAGCAGGCTCATCAGGAGAAGTTTGACCAGGAGAAGGATTGCGCTTTCTGCCACGGACCAAATCCCTGCCAGACCTGCCATGAAAAAAAAGGGAAGTAAAAAGCAGTTAACTTTTAATTGAATTTGATTTTTGTCATTGAAAAATGGTATCATACGTGATACCATTTTTTGCATAAGGTGGTATCATATAAAAAAAGATTGAGGCTGTTTCATGGCAAAAAAAGCTGGAGTTAGTTACAGTGATATAAACAAAACGGTGTCTTATGTCAAGGCACTCGAGGCAGCCGGGGTGGAAGCTGTTTTAATCACGCCTGGCAAAGCCGGGCAGTTTGAGGGGCTGGACGGCTTGCTTCTTACGGGAGGAACTGACGTTAGCCCGGCAAGATACGGGGAGGCTCCGGTTCCAGAGTGCCATGAGCCGGATTTGGTAAGAGATGAGCTGGAAATAAAACTTGTTAAGGAAGCGTTGGAAAAGGGCTTACCTGTTTTTGGTATCTGCCGGGGCATTCAGCTTTTAAATGTCGCAATGGGAGGAACATTGGTTCAGCATCTTGGTACTTCAGAAAGGCATAAAAGCCTGGCGCCGGATAAAGCCCTTGTCGTTCACGAAGTTACAGTTGAAGAAGGCACAAAACTTTACAAGATAGTCGGGACAGGAAAAATTGGTGTGAATTCACGCCACCATCAGGCAGTTGAAAAAGTTGGCAAAGGTCTGGTTGTATCAGCACGCTCAACTGAAGATGATGTTATAGAAGCCGTTGAAATGCCTGATAAGGAGTTTGTTCTGGCAGTTCAATGGCATCCTGAGAATCAGGTGAACATTTTGGATTCCGCCCGCGAACTTTTTTCGGCTTTTGCAAAAGCGCTGTAAAAAGTTAAGAACAGGTTAATTATTTATGGCTGTATATTCCTATAAGTTCAGAATAATCTAAAATATGCCCTTCCATTGCTTTGAAAAGTTCTTCAGGTGAAGCATCTGCATAAATATCAAGTTTTGTATCCAGTGCGTATAATTTAAAGAAGTACCGGTGGGTTCCTGAAGGCGGCGCGGGCCCTCCGTAGCCAGGCTTTCCAAAGCTTGTCTTTCCCTCAACCGCACCGGATGGAACGCTGTTTTCTGCAATTTCTTTTACAGCCGGATTAATATTCCATACAGTCCAGTGAGTCCACGTTCCCGCAGGTGCATCCGGATCGTTTATGATTAAAACCAGGTTTTTTGCAGATTTTGGAACGCCGCTGATTGAAAGGGGAGGATTCACATTCCTGCCGTCAGCGGTATACTTTGGAGGAATTTGTTCCTGATTATTAAATGCACTGCTGGTAATTTTCATGGAATCTGATTTTGACAGCGAGCTTTTTTGGAGTGCCATTTCCTGCCGGTTGATTACTCTTACCGGCTTGAAGACACGCCAGTAAGTGAAACCTGTAAAAACCAGCAAAACCAGAATTATCGCAAATATTTTTGATTTCATATTTCACCTTCAGCTTTATGCATGAGCAGTTTGCCTGCAGCCTGCAAAATTTTTAAACAAAGCGCTGAAACTTCAATAGAATTAGATTATATTTCAACCGCATTATAAACTATCCTGCAGCAAGCTGCAAGATATTCCTTCGGGCAAGTTTGTTTTGCGGCATGAGTTTGACTAAGAGGGTTGGGATTTGTCATTCTGAACAAAGTGAAGAATCTCAATCCGAGATCCTTCGCGGTAGCTCAGGGTTTTACAGAAACTTCTAAACTCACATCCGTTCGTTAAGAATTTTCAGAAAAACCCGTGCTCTTGCTTCGCAAGCCCTCCTTGATCAGTCGGGACGCACCTTTATCTTTCGCTCCGCTCTCGCCGGGCTACTCGCCCGGCTTCATCCTTGAAATCAGGGTTTTGCGGGACCTTATATTAGAGGAACAATGGGGTTGTTTTTTGCAGCGGGGCAAGTCTTAGTTTTGTCCATGAAGGAGTACGGCGCAAAAAACAACCTATTGTCCCACCTTGACAAAAAAGAATTTAGTTAATATAATTAGTGTCAGTTATACCAATTCAATATTTCTTTTTATGTCTTGCAGTAACCTGCAATTTACAGGGAGGATTTATGAGACTGAAAAAATCAACCGAGGCAGCCATAAGAACGCTCATGCATCTGGCTAAGCATGAGGGCAAGTCAAATAACAATCTTATGGCTAAATCCTTAAAAGTTCCCAGAAATCATCTGCATAAAATTGTCCAGGAGCTTTCCCGGGGCGGATACTTAAAAACCTCGCCGGGAAAAGGCGGCGGCGTAACATTAGTGAAGCCTGCCGGCAGGATAACCCTTTATGAAGTTGTTAACATTATGGAAGGTCCCATATACCTTACTGACTGTATTCTTGACCATAAAATGTGTTACCTTTCAAAAGGATGCACTCTGCGGCCGAAGATAGAAGAGGTTCAGGAGCAGATGCTGAGTATTTTTAAGTCATCAACGATTCAGGATCTTATCGACGGTGAAAAAAGGAAGGAATCAAGTAAATAATTACTGGAAGATGGTGCTGCAATGAAGAGAGAAATAATAAAAATTGATGAAGAGAAGTGTAACGGCTGCGGTCTCTGCATTCCCAACTGTCCTGAAGGAGCTTTGCAGGTTATAGACGGTAAAGTAAGACTTATAAGCGATTTGTTCTGCGACGGGCTTGGAGCATGTATCGGCTTTTGCCCTCAGGGTGCGATTAATATAGAAAAAAGAGAAGCCGGAGTTTATGATGAAAGAAAGGTTATGGAAAATATTGTAAGGCAGGGTGCTAATGTAATAAAGCAGCATCTGGAGCATCTGAATGACCATAATCAAACTAAATATCTTAATGAGGCTCGTGATTATCTAAAAGAAAAAAATATAACGGTTTCATTTGAGGAAAAAACACAGGAGGTTAATCTTATGCACGAATCCGGATTCTCAGGGTGTCCCGGCTCAAGAATGATGGATTTTTCAAAAGAAAGCGGCGATTCAGCCGGAGAAAATGCCAGAGTGGAATCTCAGCTTCGCCAGTGGCCCATTCAGCTTCATTTGATTTCTCCAACTGCGCCTTATTATGAAGGCAAAGATGTGCTTCTGGCTGCTGACTGTACAGCGTATGCGCTTGGAAATTTTCATCAGGATTATTTGAAAGGCAGGTCCATCGCCATTGCCTGTCCGAAGCTTGATGAGGGACAGGAATATTATGTGGAGAAAATAAAATCCTGGTTCGAAGATGCCAAAATAAACACACTTACGATTTTAATGATGCAGGTTCCGTGCTGTATGGGACTGTTAAATATAGCCAATGAAGCTCTTCAGGCGTCCAGCCGGAAAGTTCCTATTAAGTACATTGTGGTAAGCCTCAAGGGTGAGATTCTAGAAGAGAAGTGGGCATAAAATTTTCCGCCTTTCTAGTGTGCTGTCTCTAACAGATATTTACACAGTCATTGCGAGGAGCGAAAGCCGGGTACCCGCCCTGAAAGGGAGGGTGAGCAATCTAAATCAAGATTCTTCGCTTCGCTCAGAATGACAAACACAGTAAAGGGATTTATGCGACACTACACTAGTGTCTCGTCCCAGCAATATTTTTACAAAGTTATGCGAGGGATGAAGTCCCAAAGCAATCTCAAAACGGGATTTCCCGCTTCGCCCATAATGATAAACTTTGTAAGGTTATTCATAGGACGAGA